>CADCTM010000910.1 GCA_902805485.1 uncultured Coleofasciculus sp.
AAAAAGCAAAAACTTATGGCTGTGTATGGTTCCTACTGCTGGTGGTGTGGCAAGTGCCTTACAGAAGAGGAAATGACTATTGAACATCTACTTCCCAGAAGTCGAGGTGGCTCTAACTCTGATGAAAACCTGCGTCTTGCTTGTAAGTCGTGCAATCAGTCTCGCGGCAATAGTCTCTTTCCTCCTCGTTGGAAAACTCATAAGTAATCTAGGAATTTTCTCTCCTACTGCTTAAAGCCGACACTGCCCTAAATTCGTTAGACTAAACATTTCTAGTAATAGCAATATTTAGTCTAACAAAGCTTATATTGTGACTTATTCCATTCAATTAATTTCTAATTTTGATAAACCCCAAGAAATGCCCAAACTTCCGCACTTCAGTGACCAATTGTTGCTGCGTCGTGCGCTTACCCACCGCTCATACTTCAATGAACACCCAGAAGAAAAGGAAGACAATGAGCGTCTGGAATTCCTGGGTGATGCTTTGCTAGGTTTTCTAGTCGGAGAGTTGCTTTATTGTCGTTATCCCAACCTAAGTGAAGGTCAACTGACCTCTCTGCGATCGGAGTTAGTGCGGGAAAAGCAGCTAGTTAAATTGGCAACTGCACTGGGTATAGGGAACCAGTTACGGCTAGGCAAAGGCACTATTCAAGATGGAGGTCGCCAAAATCCATCGCTGCTTAGTGATGCATTTGAGGCAGTTATTGGGGCTTATTTTTTGGACTCAGGTATTGATAAAGTTCGCGAGTTTATAGAACCATTGTTTACTCCAGTGGCTGAAGATATTGTTTCGGCTCTATCTGCTCTCAACTCTAAAAGTATGTTTCAAAAATGGGGGCTAGCAAATTATGGGGAAAATCCTCAATATTCCATAATTAAAGAGTCTGGACCTGACCATGCCAAGGTGTATACCACTGAAGTGCGCTTGAAGGGTAAATTTTATGGTACTGGCACGGGTCGTAGCAAACAAGCGGCTGAGAAAAACGCAGCTCAAAATGCGCTGAAAAAAATTGGACTGTTGTAGAAAAATGGCGCTAATTTCTCTATAGCGATCGCGAAATAACCTATAACAAAAATGGCGCACTCAAACTTGAGTACGCCTTATTTCCCTGAAACGAGTAGAGGCTTTTGTGCAGAAAGTCTCTACTTCCAACCTGCACGGTTCATCATCTTCAGCGCTGCTGGATTGTTTCTACCGAAGACTTCGGCGTTAGCGTTGTCAAACTTGGCTTGTTGAGTGAAGCTAGCAACAACTGGATCGAAAGTGACACCATTAATAATGGGATATTCATTATTACGGCTGGCGAACATTTCTTGTGCCTCCCGACTGACCAAGTGTTCGAGAAACTTAATCGCCGCGTCCTTATTTTTAGCAGTTTTCACCACACCACCGCCGCAGATATTGATATGAGCGCCGCGATTGCTTTGATTGGGGAAGAAAACACCAATTTTTTGAGAGATCGCTTTTTCATCTGCTTTACTAGATTTAAGCAAACGAGCAATATAGTAAGTATTAGCGATCGCAATATCCCCTTGACCCGCCGCTACCGCTTTAATTTGTGCCGTATCATTACCTTCGGGTGGTCTAGCGAAGTTGGCAACCAAACCCCGCGCCCATTCTTCAGCTTTCTCATCGCCATTCGCTACAATTATTGACCCAAGCAGGGATTGGTTATAAACGCTATTGGACGAGCGCACCAAGATGCGACCTTTCCACTTAGAATCAGTCAGAGCTTCGTAGGTTGACAAATCGGACGGCTTAACCTTGTCTTTGTTGTACATAATCACCCGCGCCCGTTTGGAAAGACCAAACCATTGATTATCTGGGTCTCGGAGATTTGCCGGAATTGCCCTGGTCAGCACTTGTGAGGAAACAGGTTGTAAGATGCCAGCGTCTTTCGCTCGCCAGAGGTTGCCAGCATCAACAGTAACAATCAAGTCGGCTGGGCTATTTGCTCCTTCACTTTTGATCCGCTCGATTAATTCTTCCGCTTTTGCCTCGACTAAATTGACTTTAATACCTGTCTTACTCGTGAAGCTTTCGTATAATGCCGTATCTGTGTCGTAGTGACGGGCTGAATACAGATTGACCACGCCAGTCTGGGCAAATCCTCGGTTTGTTTTGCCTAATTGCCCTGCTGCGACTGCCGCCATCGCTGTACCACTGGCGAGAAAGGCACGTCTAGTAATTTTCATTTGTGTATCGGTTTTACTTCTGTTGTCTAAAACGGCTGCCGATGCTGTTGCTCCAGACATCAACCTGTGAAGGATTGTACTATTAATGCGACTCTTTCTTAATAAATTTTTTGAAAATTTGAGAGAACCTAACTTTTTAAATCAATAAAATCCCTAAACTACAAGATAACTTTTGTCAATAGTCAAGCCATAAACAGGACTGACGCCATTGCCCCGCTTCAAGAAAGAGCAAGAAAAATCCAGTTCCCCTTGCGTTGGGGGTGAGACGCACTCTCCAATACATCCCCCGACAAGGAGAAATAAAACATTACTAACAACAGACTAGACAATCCTGAAGATAGATCTAAACAAAATTAAAAGTTCAGAAGCCTCTTCTGTAGCAAGCTTTACGAAATCAATTCATGAAGTCGCATAGTTTGACAGCAAAAGGATTTTTATGCACCTGACAAAAATTGTTCAGGTGTCTATACCTGATCGCTAGCAAGTACTAACAGGAATCAAGCGATGACAAACGCCGATACAAAAACCAAACTTAATCCCATTGAAAAAGCCAAAGCCGCAAAACATCCTTTACTACTCCACCAGGAGTTAGAACATTTTGCTCAAATTGGTTGGGAGGCAATGGACGAATTTGAGCGCAACATGGGGCTAAAGTGGTTGGGTTTCTTCTACCGCACCGTCACTCCTGGCAAATTTATGCTGCGGATGCGGATACCCAATGGCATTTTGACCAGCAATCAACTGCGCGTCTTAGCGGAAATTACACAGCGCTACTGTCAAGCTGGAGGATTTCAAGACCAAGGCAACGCTGATATTACCACACGGCAAAACATCCAACTGCGCGGCATCCGTATTCAAGACATCGGCGATATTATCAAGCGTTTACGAGAAGCAGACATGACCAGTGTCCAGTCTGGCATGGACAACGTGCGGAACATCACGGGAGATCCAATCGCCGGTTTGGATGCTGATGAATTAATTGATACGCGGGAGTTAGTTCAACAAATCCAAGACATGATTACCGACAAAGGTGATGGAAATTTTGAGCTTTCCAACCTACCGCGTAAGTTTAACATTGCCGTTACAGGCGGTCGAGATAACTCCGTCCATGCCGAAATTAATGACCTGGCATTTATTCCCGCTTACAAAGATAGCGTTTTGGGCTTCAATGTTTTAGTGGGTGGCTATTTCTCACCAAAAGGCGTTGCGGCGGCAATTGGGATGAATGTTTGGGTATCTCCAGAACAAGTTGTTGCCTTGAGTAAAGCAATTTTAGAAGTTTTTCGCGACAACGGTTCCCGTGGCAATCGACAGAAGACACGTCTGATGTATCTTATCGAAGAATGGGGCGTTGAAAAATTTCGCGCGGAGGTTGAAA
Organism: uncultured Coleofasciculus sp.; assembly: GCA_902805485.1. Classification (GTDB taxonomy): domain Bacteria; phylum Cyanobacteriota; class Cyanobacteriia; order Cyanobacteriales; family Coleofasciculaceae; genus CADCTM01. Next base: position 3,575 of record CADCTM010000910.1, read on the forward strand.
AACAGCTTGGTTATGAGTTAGCTGAGGCTGCGCCAAAAGACGAAATTGATTGGGAAAAACGCGACCACATCGGCGTTTACAAGCAAAAACAACCGGGCTTAAATTATGTAGGTTTGCACATTCCCGTTGGTCGAATGTATGCCGACGAAATGTTTGAACTGGCGCGGATGGCGGAAGTTTATGGTAGTGGGGAATTGCGGTTAACTGTTGAGCAAAACTTAATTATTATCAATATTCCTGATTCTCGTTTAGATGCCTTGTTGGAAGAACCACTGCTGCAACGTTTTTCGGTAAATCCAGATCCCTTAAAGCGATCGCTTGTTTCCTGCACCGGGGCAGAATTTTGCGGTTTTGCAATTATTGAAACCAAAAACCGCGCCCTTGCCATAATTAAGGAAGTAGAAGCAGAGTTATCTGTGCCCAGTACAGTGAGAATTCATTGGACAGGTTGCCCTAATTCCTGCGGTCAACCCCAAGTTGCCGATATTGGATTAATGGGGACAAAAGCACGTAAAGATGGGCAAATGGTTGAAGCCGTAGATATTTGGATGGGGGGAAAAGTCGGGAAAGATGCTCATTTAGGCAGCTTAGTAATGGAAAAAATTCCCTGCGAAGACCTCAAACCGCTCTTGCACAAATTGTTAATTGAACACTTTGACGCATCACCCCGACAGCAAGCGGTTATGGTCTAATTATCAAGTCCGATTATGCTTTTTTTGTGTTTGAGTTCGGGGCAACGAATAACAGACAAGAAAAGTAAAAAATCGGACTTTATCTCATAACGAATTCTAGTAATACAAGCGAAAAAACTGAAGAGGAAGATGTAATAGACTTCTTTCTCTACGAAAGTTTCGGTTCATTTCTAATATCCTGCTCTGACTTGTAGTCTGATTTTAAAATGACGAATAATAAAACACTGTGTCCTTATTGTGGCGTGGGTTGTGGCTTGGAAGTTTCGCCTCCTGCCCAGGCGGGTCGAGAGACGAATCGAGATAGTCAGGGAAATCCGATGTGGAAGGTGCAAGGCGATCGCACTCATCCCTCTAGTCAGGGTAAGGTGTGTGTAAAAGGCGCCACCGTAACCGAAGCGATCGCAAAAGACCGACTACTACATCCGATGGTAAGAAATTCCTTGGATGAACCCTTCCAGCGAGTTAGTTGGGATGAAGCCTTAAATCTTGTGGTGGGGCGCATTCAAGCCGTTTGCAAAAGCCCCGGCGCTGATGCCATAAGTTTCTACGGCTCTGGTCAATTCTGCACAGAAGATTACTACGTGGCAGCAAAATTGCTCAAAGGATTCTTAGGCACAAATAACTTTGATACCAACTCCCGCCTATGTATGTCCTCCGCCGTATCTGGCTATGTGCAGAGTTTAGGCTCCGATGGCCCGCCTTGTTGTTACGAGGACTTGGAACTAACGGATTGTGCATTTTTAATCGGCACAAACACCGCCGACTGTCACCCGATTGTTTTTAACCGCCTGCGGCAACACCATAAGAAAAATCGCGATGTCAAGCTGATTGTGGTTGATCCTCGTACCACCAGCACCGCCCAAGCGGCAGATTTGCACCTTCCAATTCGACCTGGTACTGATATTGATTTACTCAATGGTATAGCCCATCTACTTTTGCGCTGGGGTTACTTTGATTCTGGGTTTATCGATGAATGTACGAATAATTTCCCGGCGTTTGCGGATGTAATTAAGCACTACCCGCCAGATGTTGTTGCAGGGCGTTGTGGGATTTCCGTCAATGATTTAGAAACAGCCGCGAAGATCTGGGGCAAGTCGAGTCGCGTCCTATCCATGTGGTCAATGGGGGTCAATCAGTCCTCAGAAGGCACGGCGAAGGTGCAGACGCTGATTAATCTGCACCTAATGACTGGACAAATTGGGAAACCAGGGGCTGGTCCATTTTCCCTGACCGGTCAACCAAACGCGATGGGGGGGCGGGAAGTGGGCGCACTAACCTCGCTGCTACCGGGTTATCGGTTTGTTACTAATCCCGCTCATTGTGCGGAAGTTGAGGAATTTTGGGGATTGTCAGCGGGTCGAATTTCACCGACGCCAGGACGTAATGCCTTAGAAATGATTCGGGATTTGGAAAATTCGGCGGTCAAGTTTTTGTGGATTGCCGCAACAAATCCAGCGGTGAGTTTGCCGGATTTGGAGAGGACGAAAGCGGCATTAAGGCGATCGCCTTTTACGGTGTATCAGGAAGCCTACTATCCCACAGAAACCGCCGCCTATGCCCATGTCCTCCTCCCCGCCACGCAATGGAGTGAGAAGACTGGCACAATGACCAATTCTGAACGCCGCATCACCCTCTGCAATGGCTTTCGTTTCCCTCAAGGGGAAGCACGAGATGATTGGGCAATTTTTGCAGAAGTCGGGCGTCGTTTGGGTTTTGTCGAACAGTTTACCTACGCTAACTCTGCCGAAGTTTTTGCGGAGTATGTGCAACTGACACGCGATCGCCTTTGCGATCAAACAGGTATCAGTCACAATCGCTTAAAAACCGAAGGTCCCCTACAGTGGCCTTGTTCGGAATCAGGCAATCTCAAACCAGGCGAACCGGCACGACTTTATACGGATTTAAAATTCCCGACACCGGACAAACGAGCAATATTTGCCGCTTACCACTCACGGGGATTGGCGGAACCACCGGATCAGCAGTATCCTTATGTCCTGACAACGGGCAGACTTTACGGACACTGGCATACTCAAACCCGCACCGGGAGGATTGATAAAATTCGGAAAATGCATCCTCAGCCGTTTATCGAGATTCACCCTCGTGATGCTAAAAAGTTAGGGATTCAAGATCAAGATTGGGTAGAAGTGCGATCACGTCGTGGCTATGCCCGATTTCTTGCCACTGTCACCCAAGCGATTTCTCCGGGAACCGTTTTTGTCCCGATGCACTGGGGCGAACTGTGGGCTGATCATGCCGAAGCCAATGCCCTCACCCATCCCGAAGCTTGTCCGGACTCCCAGCAACCAGAACTAAAAGCTTGTGCGGTGCAATTAGCCCCGGTTAAACCAGAAATCGTCTCCTCTGAGGTGTTGTACAAAGCTACTGAATTTAAGGAACTGACCAATATTCAATCATCTTGACCATCTAGGGGCAAGGGTTATGATCATGCCCCGACAAGATCGTGTTAATTAATCGTGCCCGTCAGGGGTGAACTCGCACTGGCATAGCTTTTCACCGGAATGCGCCCAGAAAGGTATGCTAGACGGCCGGCTTCGGTTGCCATGCCCATCGCTTGCCCCATTGCTACGGGATTTTGGGCTAAAGCGATCGCACTATTCACAAGTAACGCATCTGCCCCTAACTCCATCGCATATGCCGCCTCGCTCGGTGAACCAATTCCCGCATCCACCACCACCGGCACACCCGCCTCTTCAATAATGATTTGGATATTCGCCGCATTCTTGATTCCTTGTCCCGAACCAATTGGCGAACCCAAGGGCATCACCGTCACACAGCCAACTTCTTCCAAACGTTTAGCGAGTAACGGGTCAGCATTAATATAAGGCAATACGGCAAAGCCTTCTTTCACCAATTGTTCTGCGGCTTCTAAAGTCCCAATCGGATCGGGTAGCAAGTACTTGGCATCTGGAATCACTTCCAACTTGACAAAGTTATTGTCTTCTTGCCCTAATAACTTTGCCATTTCCCGCCCTAAGCGAGCAACACGTATCGCTTCCTCGGCGGTTTTACAGCCAGCGGTATTGGGTAGCATCCAAATTTTTGTCCAATCTAGCGCTTCAGCTAGCCCTTCATGTCCTGGGGCTTTAGTTTGGACGCGACGCACGGCAACGGTAACAATTTCACTGCCACTAGCGGCAATGCTTTGTTGCATCACGTCCAAGCTGCCATACTTACCTGTGCCTGTCATTAGGCGAGAGTGGAAGGTACGACCGGCGATGATTAATTTGTCCGTTACCGGGGTTGCTGTGGAGTCAGGAGCAACGAGTGAGGATGTAGGTGACACTGATGAGCGGGGGGGGTGTGAGGGATGAGCTGGAGCGAGAGAGGATTGTTTATAAAAGCGATCGTAGCGAAAATGATCTAGTAATGGGTCTGATTTTTGCCTGTCAATCCAGTCGGCAATCAGTTGGGCGGTAATCGGGGCAAGGAGGATGCCGTTGCGATAATGCCCGGTGGCAAAAGTCAGGTTTTCGCAAGGACTACTGCCCAGAATCGGTAATTCATCCGGTGTTGTCGGTCGAAATCCCCACCAAAATTCTTGAATTCCCCAGTCTTGCAATTGGGGATACAGCCGCATCGCGGCAGCTAGTAGTGTTTGTATGCCTGCCGGCGTATTATCAGGCGTCCAGCCCACATCTTCAACCGTTGCACCAATCACAACCCGCCCATCACGGCGCGGCACGATGTAGATGTCTGTACCGTACAACACCCGTTGTAGAGGTAAGGGTTGATGGTTGCCTGTCGGTGTTTGCAGGGACAACATTTGACCTTTTTTCGGATGAACTGGTATGGGTAAGAGTTGATTAGACCAAGCACCGGTTGCTAGGACATAATGGTCTGCCTGCAATTCACCGATTGAGGTTTTGACACCACGAATTTGACGGTTTTGCTGCTCAATTGCCTCAACTTCTACACCTTCACGGATCTCCACGCCTAATTCTTGGGCAGCAAGTCGTAGGGTTTGGGCGAGTGCCCGGTTATCAACTTGACCTTCTTCGGGATACCACCAGCCGCCAAGGACTTCTGAGCCTAGACCAGGTTGATATAAATTAATGCCATCCCGGTCTAGCCAAGTGGCGGTGTTGTGGTGAGTTAGGTTTGATTCTGGAGTGGTATACACCGGGGCAAGAATGCCGCAGGGCCAATAACCTGTAGATGTACCCGTGAGTTGTTCGAGTTTGTAGCACCATTGCGAGTACAAAAAACGCGATCGCAAACACAACTCCAACATCGGGCCTGGGGCAATCGCTTCGGCACCCGGTGCTAGCATCCCGGCGGCTGCTAAAGTCGATGCTTGATTGAAGTCTCGGCTAACAACCGTAACTCCTGCACCCCGCATTTTTAGTTCTACGGCGATCGCTAAACCGATTACGCCACCGCCGACGATCAGAATGTCACTTACTGCGTTCATTTAAAAAAAATTAAGACGCGCCTTGACACGTCTACAGCTCATGCTGGTTACGCTCTCACCAACGAGATCCCAACAACTAAAAATTCAAGTCCCAGGCTTTACCACAACGCGGGTACAACTTCATTGACATCAGATTGCTCCACCGTTCCCGATTGCTCAGGATCTACCACTGCATTGGGAGCTTGTGTGGTTGTGTTGGGGTCTTGAGCGGTTGTCGTTGGTTGGTTCGCCCGTTGCACCGCGGTCCGGTTGTTTTGAGCCGTTGTCGTTGGTTGATTCGTTCGCAAAGCTCGTGTTCCGGTAGCGGGTTGGTTTTGATTCGTGTCTAATTGGTTTGAAGCCCGACGACCTAAAAAGGGATTGCGCCAGCCAGACCAACCAATTGCTGCTCCAGTAAGAGCGGCAACTAGAACCACCACACCAATTAAGGGAATAAGTTTGTTCATACCTGAATCAATGAAACAATTGTGAGTTCGTCAATCTGAAAAAATAATCAGAATTAATAGCTAATTATTACCCAAGAGGAGTTGGTGTAATTTCTACTAATCAAGCTTTTTATCACACTTTAGTCCACCCTACCAAATATTGTCCTCAAATCCTCGCTCGCATTTCCTCAGACTTGGGAAAGACATATTTCTTATCTTCGCTCTAATCAAACACCCAGTTGCACTTCAGGTGTCTCAAGAACGCTTGAGTTTGGCTTGTTTTTGAGCTACCTCGCTGTACTGACGATAAAGAATCATCCGACCTTGAGCCGTCTTGTAACGACTGTCATCTGCCTGTACCGCACCCATTAGATCAGCCGCCTGTTCCCACTTAGCTGCCACATCAAGCCATTGCGCTGCTGTTTTAACGTTTTGACTAGAAGTCGAGGCTTGTTCCGCCAGCCGTACCGCTTGGGCAAAGGAATCAGATGCCGTATTCAAGCGGGGTTTTTGGGTCAAGGCTTGCTTTGATGAATCGCTTAAAGAGTTTTGCCCTTGAGTTGCCATCTGGCGGTTTTGTTTTGGACTTAACCATTGATAGGATAACCAGCCCAGCAAAAGTAAAAGTAAGCTGAAGCCCACACCGCTTATGATGCCGAGTCTGTACGACTTTTTTTTACGACCGAACTGGGAGGAAACTTCAGGGAAAGCGGGTTCTTTCCTTGGTGTCCTTTGCTGATCTTTGACGCCTTCTGCGATGCGCTTGAAGACGTTCGGTTTGGCAAGAATTATGTTTTCAGACCAAAGTAACTGATTTTCTGGATCACGCATTATTTCTTCCAGCCAAAGTAATTGTTGCTCTCGCACAATGCGGCTGTTAATTTTGACGCGACGAATGTTACGCGGTCCAATGCCTTCGAGAATTTGCCGGACTTTCGCCACCAGTTTAGACTGTTCAAGTTGCTCAGGTCTTGCGGCTTCACACAAAAGTTGTAACGCACCGTCAGCAAAAACGGCACGAGTTCTCACGCCCGCCTCTGCCAATTGTTCGTTAAGGGTTTGAATTATCGCTGCAACACTACCCTGGCGAGCTTGTTTAGCGATGTCATCCATTGGATCAGGCATTTTTCTTGGAACCATGGATTTGGAAGCTGGAGCAGATTTTTTAATTTAGATTATCAGCGTTTTGTACTAGCTCCTCTCGGATGTGAGATTATATAGCTGCGTTTGGGTTATTTGCAAGTCCCATTTTTGTCTAGGGTCAGGCGATTTTTGGGCGATGACTACAATTGCTTGCGTTTAAATTATTTTTTTATCCAGAAATGGGTTAAAGTTTTTTACGGAAATATTAAGTTATATGGTCTCTCCAGGGGCTGGCACGATAGGACAACTTTTTACTCCAGATTTTAACCACTCCTGCTGGGAAATTGATGAATTTTATCGGGCTTGGCAAGCGTTGTTTTTGTAAAAGTTTACAATTAATTCAAATTATCTAGAGAAATTAGGATTTTTATGCTGCTAAAGTGCACAACTCGTCATATTCGCATCTATACGGCTCAAGTTGAAAACGACGAACTCGTTGAAAGTGAGAACGTTTTAACCTTGGACATCGACCCAGACAACGAATTTAATTGGAACGAAGATGCACTGCAAAAGATGTATCACAAATTTGATGACCTGGTTGAAGCCTACAGTGGCTCTGATTTAACAGAATACAACCTTCGCCGCATTGGCTCTGACCTAGAACACTTTATGCGATCGCTTTTACAAAGCAGTCAAATCAGTTATAACCTTGAGAGTCGGGTGCTTAACTACAGCATGGGGCTGCCACAAGTCACTCCATCCACCTAAAATCAAGACTTATAAAATGTTCAATGTTTAATTTTTACCCCGCCGGAAAAGGGCGGGGTTTTCTATAAACTTTAGCGCCAAGTCCGATTGCCATCTTCGTCAGTACGAGCTTGGCGAATCACATCAGAGATTTCTTCAGCATCCTTAACGTGATGTAGAGCTTTGTCCTCACCATCCGGTTCTTCAACCACAAAGTATGTAGGAACTTTTACGTGGTCACCTGTAATATCAGGAGCATCCACGGCAATTTGTTTCGCTTTCTCTTCAACCGTTTGAGCTTCTGGTTTGATCTTATCGCCAGGATTAATAACCGCATTAGGAGCAGGTCTTTCTGGCTTATCAAGAGAACCTTCAGCCTTACGATCTTCTTGATCTACTTTATTGTCAGGATTGGTATTGTTATTATCTTTGATTGTTTCTGGCTGACTCATAAAAACTCCAAACGCTTTTAATGATTTATATTCACAGGTTGATAATAAAGAAAAACAGCTAGAGATCGCCTCTTTCTGTAGTGGTAATTAGCAAGGTTGAGGGCTAAGTCACTTTTTGTAGAAAACTAGTCGAACTTGAAAAAAAAAGAGAAAAACCTAAACGATTCAGCCCAAGGGATGACCAGGCGATCGCTTTCTCTTGATAAATTGCCGGAGTGACGTGCGACGATTTGCCAAAAAGCGACTCCAAAATCCTGGAAGAAAATCATCCATTGTTCCCGCCAGCGCCCAAAACTCCAAATTAATCATTTTGGCTCGCAGCTTATGAGAACGCTTGAGTTTAGTAATTTGCTGCTTAACCTCAACGCTAGTTGAGGAATTGATCTCGGCGCAGGAATTATTTAAGGCATCAAAATCAGACTTAGGCATGATGATTAGCTACGAGACTTGCCGTAGCGGATAAACTGAGGGAGAGGGAATTGAGCCGTGGCGTTCAAAAAAACATTTGGGTTTCTCCAGGAACCATCTGTTTTTAATCTAAAACCTCAACCCAAATTAGTCGAGCTTGGGTAATTCTCTTACCTAAGAAATCTTTACATCGCAAAGGTTGATCAGAGATTGTCTACAGAAAAATCTTTAAACCCGTGGAACTACAAGCCTTGGTGGTGTCAGCCTTGGTCAATCTTATTGACCGGAATCGCAATTGTTACGGTAAGCTGGACAATTGCCAAAACAGTTTGGCTAACCGTCCTAATTTCCCTACCAATTTTGGTGTGGTGGACATACTTTTTAGTAATTTGGCCTGAGTTGATCAGGCAGAGTGGAATTCTGGAAAATAATCAGCAACCCCCTCACGATTCTCCTCCCCAAGTAGGAGATTAAGCGCAAGAGGATCAACTTGATCTAGAATCAGACGTTAAAATCTGTAATCAATACACTTTTGGCACTTCAATAATAGGGGTTCAGTCTTTTACCCTTAGTAGTGAAGTGAGACTGATCGCCAAATCATTATCGGCTGAATGTAGCGAATTTTCATGGAAAATCTAGCGGCAACGCTCTACTGCTCTAACACTCGCTGTCAAGCTCCCAATCCCCTGAGCAATAAGTTCTGCCAGCAATGCCGCACGCCGCTCTTGAGACGATACCTATGGGCGATTGGTCAGGGAATAGACGCTTATAAACCCGGAGAAATCCTTGCCGATCGCTATCTAGTGGTCGGGCAGAGGGTGCTGCTAGAAACAAAACCCGGAAACCCCCCGGATACCCCCCTAGAGATTCCTGTAGGCATTGCGCCTTATCTGAGGCTTTCTCCCTATGGATTACATATTCCCCAGGTCTATGGTAGCCTCACACTTGGAGAGAGACGCCGCGCTTCCCAAACCTGGCTATTAGAATCAGCACCACTCTCCACGGGTAGTCCTCTGATGGGACGGGAGGCAGCGAACACGGAAGGGCAACTGCTGCCTGAACTAAGCAATGCCTGGAAAGATGCCGCCGCCATGCGCCAGCTAAACTGGTTGTGGCAGATGGCAAATCTTTGGGAACCCTTGAGCCGTGAAGGGGTTGCTTCGAGTTTGCTTTCCCCCACCCTCCTGCGAGTTGAAGGTTCCCTCGTCCGGCTATTGGAGCTGCAGCCCGATCCAAAGCAAACACCGAGTTTAAGACAGCTTGGTCAGATGTGGTTACAAGCACTGCCTGGGCCATCAGCCGCGACGCTGAGTTTTTTCCAACAACTGTGTAATCAACTGGTAGAAGGGCAGATTGGGACATCACAGGAGCTAATCGGACTCCTGGATCGCGCTCTTAAAGACTGTGGGCGATCGCAATCTCGTACTTATCAAATTTTTACGGCAACCGATAAGGGACCAAGCCGAGATCACAATGAAGATGCTTGCTATCCACCGAGCGGACAGTCACTTCGCCCAGCAAGTGGTAGTGGTAATGCTTTAGCGATCGTCTGCGATGGCATTGGTGGACATGAAGGCGGCGAGGTTGCCTCAAGTTTGGCAATTAGCGTCCTTCAGGAGCGAGTCGGAAAACTGCAAACCAACCCCGATCATTACGAGTCGGCAACCTTAACAGAGGAATTAGAACTAGCTGTCTGTGCCGCTAATGACGCAATTAGTGAACAAAACGATAGCGAAAGACGCTCAGATCGGCAACGCATGGGCACAACGCTAGTCATGGCACGAACAGTTGCCCATGAAATCTACATTACCAATGTTGGAGATAGCCGAGGTTATTGGATAACTCGCCATAATTGTCACCAAGTCACACTCGATGATGATTTGGCGTCTCGTGAAGTCCGACTCGGCTATGCTTTGTACCGAAATGCCGTGCAACAGCCAACCTCTGGCTCTTTGGTTCAAGCTTTGGGCATGGCATCATCCACGACACTGCATCCGACGGTACAGCGATTTGTCTTGGATGAAGATGGGGTTTTTCTCCTTTGCTCGGATGGTTTGAGTGATAATGACCGAGTAGATCAATTCTGGCAAACTGAAATCCTCCCGATTCTCGACGGTCGAGTTGATTTGACCACAGCCGGCGGACGACTGATTCAGATTGCCAATACGCAAAATGGACATGACAATGCCACTGTTGCCCTACTTCACTGCAAAGTCACCCATTCCCAAGACACAGGACAAACCGCACTATCGCTGCCACACCAGGAAGCCATTTCGCCTCCCATTCCGAGTGCTGGGTTAACGGCGGTTGGGGCGGCTCCTTCCCAAATGAAAACGCAGCAGTTGACGCCGGATCATGCCAAGCGCAGTCCGTGGGGGCTTTTGCTGGGCATCGTCTTCCTGCTGCCTTTGAGTGGAGTCCTCGCCTACCTGTTGATACCAGGGATGAATGAATGGGTTGATCCGTTAATTAAGCAGGTGGCGGCTAATTTTAGTCCCACTCCTGAATCGACGCCAGCAAGTTCATCCCCACCCCAAAGCCCTGCGTCAAGTCCCTCAGAGGTTGAATCTTTGGAGGCAGCAGCAGTAATACAAGTCAGTCGTCTCACTGCTAAAAGCACGGAGGAGAAGACTGTGCCCCTTTTGCTACGGCGCGGGCTACCACCCCAAAATCAAGCTGTAGTCGGGGCGATTGGGGTGGGGAGTGTGTTGCAAGTTATCAGTAAATCACTTGGCCCTCAGCAGGAGGCTTGGCTACAGTTGAGAGTTTGTGATCCTGGTGCAAGTAAGGTGAGTACACCACAAGCCAAGCCAGCGACAACACCGGGGGCGCGTCCTCAAAAATCATCGGCACAATCCCCTGTTGCCTCAACCCCGAAGCCAGCTTCAGTTACTTATCGTCAGGTGGAACAAGGAGAGGGCGGTTGGATTAAGGAAGCGGATATTTTGTCTAGTGTCGAGCCAAATTTCACGCCAACGGCTGCCCAACGTCGTGAATGTGTGACACCGACAGCTTCGCCTGCTACTAGCCCAACACCAAAAGCGACGCCATCTTCTTAAGACAAAAACTGTTTTGACTCAAAACTATTCAATTACACCAGTACAGACAAAGGGTAAGGGCGGGTTTTGGAGAGCAAACAGTTGGTTTGAATCCAATGGTAAGGCTAAACCTGTCCCTCCACTTTGTCTGTATTACACCAAAAGAGCAAATGGCTATAAATTGAGTGCTAGTCGCTACCCTGTAAATGATGTTTGTTGCCAGCAACTTGTAGTTCTCAATGGTTTTGCAATGATGATAAGCTGCTTCGTAGCGTCAATGTTTGCGCTGATTAAAAAAGTATTGCCTAATTGTGTAAAGCCATACATCATAAAGGTTTTTACTCAGTTGGCATAGTTGTTTAGGTGTTTGAGTTGATTGATTACTCAAATGCCGTCGATTTGTTTGAGTCAGCAACCGGGCGTCTCGACTTTCCGCTACAGATCATAATTTAGAGCGGAATTGTCTAGCTTGTGCAGAAACTGCTAGCTCCTTACTTCCTCATAAAACAAGAGTGCCTAGCCCTCTTAGTCGCAGTACACTTTGGAGAACTCCTGATGGCTGAATTAGAGACCGGATTACCTAGCGTTCGTCAAATTCAAGGCTTCATAAAAGAGGGACAAGAAGTTGAGATAAAACTCTTGACTCAAGATTTGCTGGTTGGACAGTTACGTTGGCAAGATGCACACTGTTTCTGTCTTAATACACTAGAGGGAACGCCAGTAATTGTCTGGCGTCATGCCATTGCTTACATCAAGCCCCAGAATGGGATCGAGGGTAGTCGTTCGCTTCAGGTACTTGAGTAATCGCCTTATCTAATTTGATTGAACAATATACGGGCGTAGGGGGATGTACAGGGGCGATACCCCTACGGCTGGGTAGGCACATGGAGACTACCCCTATGTCATGAATCAGCCCTCAATTGGTGCGAAGCCCGAAATTTATTCCCAATTTCGCTGACTATCCAAAGGTAAGAACTCTTGCAACGCTTCACTGACTTGTGCCTTAATCAGAGGAATTGCCACAAGCGGTTGTTCGGACGGTGAGTCAAGCCACTGCTGTAATTGAGTCAGGGGATAACTGCCACCACACAACAACAAGTGATCGCCGGCACGAATTTCAGCACCACCATTAGGAAAGCGAATAAACTTGCCCTCACGACGAATTGCTTGCACCTGAACACCGTATTGACGCCGCCAATGCAACTGGGAGAGGGATTTACCCTCAGCAGGACTTTGCTCGGGGACTAATAACCACTGGCAGGGACTGCTGTATCCAGGAACTGCCATTTCTCCTTTTGCCAGTTCATTAAAGGCAGCGAGTTCATCCGGTTCCCCTACCGCTAAAAGCCGATCGCCTGCTTGCAATTTCACCCTCGCATCCGGATAATCGATTTCCTCACCCTCAGCGCGGCGAATTGCCATCAAGCTCACTCCCGTTAAACGGCGGATATTCGCTTCTTCCAAAGTCATATCTGTTAGAGGCGAATTCTCTGGCAAAGCGTACCATTTGCGGTTCATTGCCTCCGTTGCCATCCTCAAATCTCTGGCAATTTGATACTGAGATTGTTCTGGGCGTAAATCTAGATAATGAGAACTGCGAATTTGCTCCATTTCCTGTTGAATTGCCCAAGTGGGAAATCCCAAATCAGATAATAGATACGTTGCCAGTTCCAAGCTTGCCTCAAACTCTGGCTGAACGACTTCTCGCGCCCCTAGTTGATAAAGCAGTTCAATTTCCGTGTCTTTATTGGCACGAACAACAATATCCAAATCAGGATTAAGTTCTAAAGATCGCTTCAAACACAGCCTTGTACTCATCGGATCGGGTAGGGCAATCACCATCGACTGCGCCTTTTCTACTCCGGCTTTTTCCAAGACGTGCAAACTTGCGGCATTGCCGTAAACATAGGGAATTTCGACATCTCGCAGTGGCTGAATTGTTCGCTCTGATTGATCAATTACTAATACTGGATGCTTATGATCCTGCATCAGTCGCACCAAATTACGCCCCGCTCGTCCATAACCACAAATCACCACATGATTTTGCAGTTGTTGGACATCTGCTGATGCTTCTATAGGAGCATCCATTTGCTCAAAATATCGCTTCAGTAGTGGCATTTTTTCTGCCCATTTAAACAATTGAGGAATCAGTTGCAGGACAAAAGGAGTCACCACTAATGTCACAGCAGTTGTCCCTAAAATCAGGAGATAAACTCGCCGAGAAACCAAACCTAATGCTTGCCCTTCACTTGCTAATACGAAGGAAAATTCACCAATTTGAGCTAAACCTAATCCCGCAATAATAGCCGTTTTCAACGGATAACCAAACACCCTAACTAAGGGCGTTATAATCAAAAACTTTCCAAGAAATACGAGGCAAACCAATTCTAAAATTAACTCTAAATTATTCCACAAGAAAATCGGGTCGATCAGCATCCCAATCGTGGCAAAAAATAGCGCCGCAAACACATCCCTCAGTGGTTCTACATAAGTTAAAGTTTGATCGGCGTACTCCACCTCCGAAATCATTAAACCCGCAACAAATGCCCCCATTTCAATCGAAAGCCCTAAATGCTCAGTCAGCAAAGCAATCCCGAGACATAACGTTAAGACGCCTAGCAAAAAGAGTTCTCGGCTTTCTGTCCGTGCCAAAAGTCGTAAGATCTGAGGCATTACCCAAATCCCAACCGCGATCGCGCCGGCTGCAAATAAGCCAATTTTTAACAGTGCCAACCCGATTGCCACCCCGATCACTTCTGGGGGTTTATCCAGTGCTGGTAAGACGGCAAGCATTAATCCTAATGCCAAATCTTGCACTACCAAAATCCCCAACATCACCTGTCCGTGAGGGGTTTCGGTTTCGTTGCGTTCCATCAAGCACTTCAGCACAACAGCGGTTGAGGATAACGATAAAATTCCCCCTAGAAAAACACCCTGCGGTGGTGATGTTACCCAACCAACGCTTAAAGATACTAGCGTTGTTACGAGGATCGTTAAGATAATTTGTAGGCTACCGCCGCCCAAAGCGATCGCTTGAACTTTTTTTAGTTCCCCTAGGGAAAATTCTACCCCCAGCGCAAATAATAAAAATGCTACGCCAAATTGAGCTAATGTCTCTATTTGAACTAATTCTTTAATCAGACCAAAGCCCGCTGGGCCAACAATCATTCCGCCCAAGATATAACCCAACAGTGCGGGTTGGCGGCAAAGAGCAGCTAGCAGTCCGCCTGCAGCCGCTGCCGCAAGAACAGACACGAAGTCAACAATTAGTCTAAAGTCTTCTTGCACCAGTTTCTATATCTGAGAGAAGTATTAAGCTATATTAACTTTAAGAATACAAAGTTTTCCGGCACTTCAGGTACAGTTTATGAGCAACACCAGAAAATTCTCTTAAAAGCCGTGGGAACTATTGGAAATCTTCAGGGCAAGATGATAGTCTATCGGTTGAGCTATAAGCTTGTGGATTCATCTGGCGTTGCCGATTGTCCGGTTTGGATGTTGACGCATACCCAACAGTTTACTTGCCGCTCGTCAGGAATTATGAGTCAGCCATAACTGACAATTAGATGACTACTCAAAATCTAGGTGTAGTTAAGGCGGCGTTAAAGGCATCGCTTACTAAATTCACTCTTAGAAATCCCACGCGCTACAAGCCGTGGCTGTATTTACGAAACTATTGTCAACAATCTGATAGAGGATACTTGCCAGTGATCTTCGATACTCCTCCCTCGCAATTACGCCTCCGTCGCCGCTTTTTTAGTAATCTGATTGGGTGGCTTCGACGCAAACCGAGAAAGTGGGGACGAACCAGTCTTGCCCTTGGTACTATTGTCGCCCTAATCGCGATCACTATTCCGGCACGGGCGCTGACTGTGCGTTTGTCACCGACGACTGCCCAGCTCGGTGATACAATCTCCGTGTTTGTTCAGCAAAGTCCAACCGTTAACAGCACTCCAACCGTGAAACTCGGTCAGAAAACTTACCCAAGCTTTCAGACGAGTTCTGGTTATTTTCGCGCTTTGTTGCCAACGACACCATTAGATAAACCTGGAACCTTACAAATTCAAGTTTCCGGAGAAGGTGAGGTAAAAAATCTGAGTGTCCCGCTACGGAAGCGATCGTTTCCTGTCCAAAGTATTACCCTCTCCGGTGCCGCCGGCGCCGAGGGAACACCCCAAGAATTTGATCGAGTTGATGCCTTCAAGAGTCTGGAAACACCCGAAAAATATTGGAAAGGGGCGTTCCTCAAGCCGAATCAAGGACCAGTGACATCCGGCTATGGTATCCGCCGCTATTACAATGGTGTCTTTGCTGAAGACTACTACCATCGGGGTGTTGACTATGCTGGAGCTACGGGTTCCCCGGTCGTCGCACCGGCGTCCGGTAAAATTGCCTTAGTCGGGCGGCTCTCTCAAGGGTTCCGAATTCATGGCAATGTCGTTGGTATCGATCATGGTCAAGGTGTTGCCAGTATCATGCTGCACCTGAGCCGTATTGATGTCAAAGAAGGCGATTTTGTCCAAGCCGGTCAACGAGTGGGCGCTGTGGGTTCAACGGGTGCGGCGACTGGCCCTCATTTACATTGGGGATTGTATGTTAACGGGATTTCTGTTGACCCTGTACCTTGGAGGAATCAAGGATTTGAATAAAAAGTAAAATTTTAATGAATTTTTCGTCATTTCCTCTAATTCCCTGTTGTTTTAATGAAAGATTGTGGCAGATTTTCCCCTTCCTTGCGGCTACCGGAACATTCCAATGTCATGAGTATTGAAAAAATCGTAGAACAAGCTCTGCAAGATGGCTACTTGACGCCAGTGATGGAAACAGAAGTTGGACGGATCTGTGATACTGCCTCGGAGCTTTCAATTGAAGAGTATATGGCGTTGGATCGGCTGATGGGAGCGCTGCTGACGGGTGAAGTGGTTGCAGTTCCCCGCAAGCAGTTTATTAACGTGATGGAAGAGTTGGTGGTAACGGAAGCTGTGGCACGAGTTGCCGAAATCGAAGCAACAAGCGATCGCATCCTCGATGTTGGAGATATTTCCGCCTACGCCCTCAACCGACTGCCTCCGCTTTATGCTACGACCGAAGAAGGTGCTAGACACCAGCGTCAGCGCGCGCGAGAGGAACTTCAGGAGTTGATTACTCAACAAGTGAATGCCGCACTCGCTCGGAACTTGGATCGCCCTGACTTTGGCGCTGAACGTCAAGCGCTCAGTAAAACCACTGGCGGCAACGATGTTCTTAAACAAGTGAGTGGTTTGTTACAAGTTTACGCCCCTAACTTTGAGCAGAAATTTTATCGTAATGGTACTGATTAGTTGTTAGTTATAGCAAGCGTGCTCTTTTCGAGCGAGGACATAACAGTTTAGAGGCGGTTTTAGAATCACCCTTGTATTCATATCAACTACTTTGTCTCAAAAACCCGCCCTTGCCGACGAGTGTCTGTACCTTGCTTGAGTTGAAAATTGCTGTAAGAAGGATCAATATACTACCTGCGCTCCCCTAACCATAAGGTTTAGAGTTTCTCCTTTTAGGGGATAATTTATGATTCACGCAGGAGGTTTAATCACTAATAACCAATGAATAATGTCACTTACGAACCACTATGGGTGTTCCAATAACAACCTGCTCATATAACGCCTGAATATCGGTATTTCGCATCCGCAAACAGCCATGAGACACTTGCTGCCCCACCAATTGCTCATTGTTGGTACCATGAAACCCAATGTGATGCCGTTCGTCAGACCAAAATCCAATCCAGCGATTTCCTAAAGGATTTTCCGGACCTGTTTTGATCAGCTCGCCTGTAATGGGTTGCTGCCACACTGGGTTGCGGAGCTTTTTTTGAACTTTAAACGAGCCGACGGGTGTCTCCCAACCGGGTTGACCGACAGCAACCGGATAAGAGGTCATTGGTTGATTACCCCAGTATGTGTAGACTTTTGCCTCGCTTAAATCGACGACGACCTTATAACTAATCGTAGCGATCGCATTTTTCAGCAGCGGCGTAATTGGTAACACCCGTTTCACTTCAGGTTTAAAGATCAAGAGAGGATTAACAGGTGAGGGTTGTATAGTCTTTGCTTTAGGCGGTTGAGGTGCGATCAGTTTTGTTGGAGACGGTGGTCGCGCCGCCCAAAACAACACTGCCGCTGACCCAAAGCAAACAATCATCAAGCTAGTGGTTTGAAATGATTTTGTTAAGCCCATAATCACTCATAAGTGTTAGCAGGCGGTAGTTCTACAATATCAAACCAGTATTCGCCTAATATTTTCACTGCCTCGACTAGTAATTCAAAGGTCTTCGGCTTTGCCAAATAAGAACTCGCTCCTAGTTCATAACTACGATGGATATCTTCCTCCGCTTTTGAAGAAGTTAGCATAACAATTGGAATACGTCGGAGGTTGGGATCAGCTTTAATCGCTTGTATTGCCTCTTTTCCGTCGATTTTTGGCAAGTACAAATCCAACAAAATCAAATCCGGTCGGGGTGCGCTCGCCAAATCAGAATACTGACGGCGATGGTGCAAATAATCGAGCAGTTCCTCACCATCTTTAACGATATGGAGACGCCAGAGCAATTGACTTTCCAGAAATGCCTGTTTTATTAAAACTTGGTCGTTAGGCGAGTCTTCTGCCACTAAAATTGTAATTTGCTTTCTGTCGTTACTCACGTCTTGCCTTACTCCTTAAGACTCGGATCGCGATCGCGAAGTGTTGATTGGTCTCTACAAGGAGAGCATACTTCTCATAAATT
>CADCTM010000911.1 GCA_902805485.1 uncultured Coleofasciculus sp.
GGTGATATAAATAGCGACTTTATTACTGGAGTTTTTGAAGGCGATACTACAAAGGTTTTACTGCTCGAATTAAAGCTATTAACAGGTCAACTGGATGCCGCATTTCCCTTAATTTGGGATGCACAAATGCAGCTAGATGGAATGGCAACTACTCCAACCCGTGATGTCGAAGAGCGGTTAGAACAGGAAGTATTACAACAGGGTGAGGCACTCCAAACATCTAATAGTATCTCCAGCTTCTATGACTTGTACTGCCCCAATTCCACCCGCGAAGAAAGGGCAATTTTTAGGGCGAGGGCTGATAATCTCAGGCAGCCAATTGAAAGCTTAAAGGTCACAAATCAGTTAATACCCTTGGCGGTGATTGGCTTTGGTGACGAATACTTTGGGCTGGACTTAGAACTGGTGCGGGGGTTCACTGATATTGCTAATTTGACCCCAATTCCCTGCTGCCCAAACCATATACTTGGCAACATGAATTTGCGGGGAGAAATTGTCACCTTAGTCGATATTCGGAATGTTTTAAATCTTCCCACTCCCCCAGTTAGCGTTGGTTCTCCGGTAGTGGTAGTTCAGGTTGACGATATTGTTGCTGGATTGCCCGTCGAGCGAGTGTTGGAGATGGTCGATCTCAACGCTGCTGACATGACACCGTTATCTGGAATCCTGGGTGATTTTGGTGAGCAATACATCCGGGGAAGTACTTTCTTTCAGGAAGGGGTGCTGAGGGTTCTGGACTTACCCAAAATTTTTAATCAGGGGAAATTAATAGTGGATGAAGAAGCTTAACACAAACCTCCTCATTCACGCTTGGGTTCATCAGCTTTCTCAAAATGCTTGGAAAACACACCTCAACAGCTAAATCTCAAGGTCTAATCATGGAAATTTCCACATCACTAATCAGCCCATTCCAGTCACAACAGCAAAGTAAAAAAACTAAAGAGTTTGGAGTTCGCGCCAAATTGTTTGCCAGCTTTGGAACTCTGATTGCTTTGATAGCGGGAGTCGGATTTGTAGGCTGGCAGAACACTCGGCAACTGGCTCAAGATGCGGACGACTTATACAACAACCAACTGACAGCATCTGTGAATCTTGCTACCACAAGATCGAATATGTGGAACCTGCGCTGGGGCTTACTACAATACATTGTTGAACCAGACGAGCGCAAGGAACTCCGGGATGCAGAGCCGAAGTTATACGAAGCTATGACCCAGGCTATGCAAAATTACCGCAAGACCACTCTCACGGCTGAGGAAAAACAATTATTAGACAAGCTAGACAATACTGTCAAGCAGTACGTAGAAAGCAGACCCAAGTTCTTTGAACTGCTAGATGCAGGTAAAAACAAGGAAGCAATTGAGTACCGTACTAACAACACAACTAAATTCGGTAGGGAATCAGTTGAGTTGATAACTAGTCTGGTTCAACTCCAACAGAAAGATGCTGAGGCAAAAAATCAGGAAATTGAGCGCAGGGTTCATACAATGACTGTGTTAATAACGGTGACCCTCTTACTCGCCCTGGCGATTTCCAGCATCCTAGCCGTTATTCTGGGTCGTAACATTGGCGGAATCGTATTTAACGCGGTTAAAAATATCACATCAAGTTCCAACCAGATTGCTAGTACTGTCTCCGAGCAGGAACGCACCATCTTGGAGCAGACAAACTCGGTGAATGAAACCACCGCCACAATTGAGCAACTGGGAGCTTTTACCCTTCAATCTGCCGAACAAGCTGAAAGCTCGGCTGGAGGAGCCAAGCAAGCTTTAGCTCTTGCCGAGGGAGGAACTCAAACCGTAGGTCGGACAATCGAAGGTATTTCGGGTTTGAGAGACCAGGTAACCGCGATCGCCAACCAAATTATCCGCCTTAGTGAACAAACGGGTCAAATTTCAACCGTATCCGAGCTAGTGGGAGATTTGGCGAACCAAACCAACATGCTAGCGCTCAACGCGGGAGTAGAAGCCGCCCGTGCCGGGGAACAGGGGAAAGGCTTTGCGGTAGTCGCGAGCGAAATTCGCAAACTGGCAGACCAAAGTAAGAAGTCAGCCGAGCAAATTAACTCCCTAGTTAACCAAGTGCAAGCGGCGATTAACTCCACCGTCATGGTGACAGATGAAGGCACCAAGAAAGCAACAGTGGGTATCGAACTGGCTGAAGAAACAGGCGACGTGTTTGCAGGTATCGCCGATGCCATTAACCAGGTGTTCGTAAACACCCAACAGATTGCCCAGAGTTCTAAACAGCAGGCTGTTGCCGTGCAGCAGGTCGTAGCCGCAATGAACGTCATTAACTTAGGAGCAAAAGAAACAGCAACTGGCATCATCCAAGTGAAAGACGCGACCAACGACCTCAACCAAGCTGCTCAGAATCTTGAGGCTGTGGTTTAGTCAATTCTTGAAAACAGCCCCAAAGCCATGATGATAGAAGACGAAGAACTACGCACTCTTTATAAAGAAGCCAGTGCTGACCATATTCAGAAAATTGAAGCCGGACTGCTCCATCTGGAAAAAAATCCTCTAGATCGAGTTCCACTAGAGGAATTACTGCGAGAAACACACTCCCTCAAAGGCGATTCCCGGATGTTGGGAGTCAAAGATGCGGAAACCCTTACCCACCAAATAGAAGACATTCTAGGAGGCGTTAAGCGGGGTGAGCGAGTTTTAAGCCCCCAAGTATTTGAATGTCTCTATCTGGGCGTGGATGCTGTTCGCAAAATTGCTACTGAAGCTGTCACCGGACAATCAGCAGGAATCAGTGTCTTCCATGTCCTAGCACAACTGATGGGGGCTGGTGTCAACGATGAATTGTCAGACGTTCACGAAACGGCGGCATCGAATGGTACTGCCGCCATCGGGGAACCGCCCACAGCGTTCAAGGATGCAGTTCAAACTAAGGAACCCGTCGAAGCCGCCGCCGAGGCTTTGGCACAGGTGAGCGATTACCAGATTGACACCATTCGTGTTGAATCCCAAAAGCTGGATAAGTTATTGACTCAAGCCAGCGAATTGGCAGTTACCAAAGGTCAGATTGGAGACCGAGTTGCTGAAATTGACCAAATCCTAGCCCTGTGGGAAGAGTGGGGTCGGGAAGCCTTTGTCAGCCGTCTGACCTTTGAGGAGTTGGAGCGGAATACTCCGGAACTGCAACCCCTGCAAAATTTCTATAACCTGCTGGAAACCCGCTTGGAGCAACTGGGAGGTTTGCTCAACCGACTACGAACGACAACATCTGAAGATAACGCCAAACTGGAAACTGTAGCCAATGAACTAGAGTCGGGAATTCACGCCCTGCGATTGCTGCCATTTTCGACGATTTTTAATTTGTTTCCCCGTACCGTGCGAGATTTAGCCAAGCAGCAAGGCAAAGACGTTAATCTCCTGCTCGAAGGTGGAGACAATACCGTAGACAAGCGGATTCTCGAAGAAATGAAAGATCCGCTCTTGCACCTGTTACGCAATGCGATCGATCATGGCATCGAAACACCCCAAGAGCGTCAAAGTTTGGGCAAGCCTCCCGCAGCAACGATTCGCCTCAGGGGTTATCAGGTTGGCAGCACCGTTAGCATTGAAGTCATCGACGATGGGCGCGGTTTGGATGTCGAAGCCATTAAACGGTCGGCAGTGCGTCGTGGCGTTCGCACCGAAGAAGAACTTGCCCAAATGTCAACAGCCCAAATTCAGGCACTAATCTTTGCCGCCGGATTCTCCACCCGCACGGCTGTCACTGAGATTTCTGGTCGGGGAGTGGGCTTAGATGTCGTGCGGGCAAACGTTGAACGCTTGAAGGGAAACATCCAAGTAGAATTTACAGCAGGCAATGGCTGTTTGTTCCGCATCACGGTGAATAGCAGTCTTTCAACCACGGATGCCTTGATCATGCGAGTCAGCCAGCATCCCTATGCCATTCCGGTGGGATTTGTCGAAGCGATGCAGTTGGTGTCTCCCCAGGAAGTCTTTGCCACGGAAGGCACCCAAACGCTCCCGTTCCAGGGAGAGTCTGTTTCGGTTGCTTGGCTAGCCGATTTATTAGGCTTACCCGTAAAAACGCCGACATCAACCAAAGCACTGCACGCGGCTTCAAAAACTATCCCCTGCATTATTTTACGGATTGGCTCGGAACGTTTGGCACTGCTGGTAGATGTAATTTTGGAGCAACAGGACATTGTCTTGAAGCCCCAAAGTCAGTTGCTCAAACGGATTCGCAATATTTCCGGTGCCACGCTCCTGGGTACGGGAGAAGTTTGCATGGTACTCAATCCCACCGATTTGTTCAAGTCGGCGCGGAAGGCTGTTGTCTCCGTCACGGTTCAGGAGTTAACCCAACAAGCCCAAGTCAAACACAAGATTCTCCTGGTTGAAGACTCAATTCCGATTCGTACCCAGATGAAGCGGATTCTGGAAACGGCGGGTTACGAAGTCACAGCGGCTGTAGACGGTGCCGATGGTTTCAACAAACTCCGGACGGGTAGTTTTAAGGCGGTGGTCTCAGATGTGCAAATGCCGAATCTGGATGGGCTGGGACTGGTCGCCAAACTTCGCCAATTTCAGGAGTACAAAGATTTGCCTGTAATTCTCGTCACCACCTTGGCATCCGAGGAGGACAAACGCCAAGGACACCAAGCAGGTGCAAGTGCTTATATCACCAAGGGTGACTTTGAGCAAGGTGTTTTGTTAGATACATTAAGGAGATTGATTTAAATGTCAATGAACAGAGTGGTTCTGGTTGAAGATTCCCCCGTTGCTTTGGAAATTCTGCAACGATTACTCAATTCTTCACCCGATGTTGATGTGGTCGGCACAGCACGCGATGGTGTTGAGGGTCTGGAGGTGATTAACAGGACTCGACCGGATGTGATTTGTACAGACTTTCACATGGAAAACATGGACGGTCTGGAATTGACTCAGCGTGTTATGGCTGATGACCCCCGACCGATTTTGGTGATCAGCAATTTTGTGCAAAAGGCAGATGTTGATAATGTCTTTCGCCTGCTGCAAGCGGGTGCGGCAGATGTTTTTCCCAAACCTTCAACCGATTCGCCCACCGATTACGAGCAACTTAAAAGCGCTCTGGTTACCAAGATCAAAGTCCTTTCCAATATGAAAGTGACGCAAAAACGACAACAACAGCCGCTGAGTGGTTCGGTCAAGCCAATAACATCTGGGGCGTTCTCAAGCAATCAACCGCTGATGACCAATGTCAGTCGTGTCAAGGTGATCGCGATCGGCGCTTCCACAGGCGCTCTGCCAGCCATCCAGAAGATTGTTTGCCAACTGCCGTCGAATTTCCCCTTGCCGATCATTTGCACGGTACACGTCAGTACAGGTGTTTTGTCAGGATTGGTCAATTGGCTGTCCACTGAATGTCCGTTGAGGGTGAAAATTGCTGAAGTTGGCGAGTCTCCCGCACCGGGAACTGTTTATTTTGCTCCAGAGAAAAACGATCTAGAATTAGACGCTCGCGGCAAGTTTATTTATACAGACTGCCCAGAAACAAACAAGCATTGTCCTTCGATCACAGCCACCTTCAAATCCATCGCCAGATTCTATGGCAAGGCAACTGCCGGGGTGTTATTAACTGGGCTTGGTCGTGATGGTGCAGAAGGCTTGCAAACCATTTCTCAAGCAGGAGGTATTACAGTCGCCCAAGAGGAGAAAGGTGGTGCAGCGTTTGGCATGGTCAAAGAGGCGATGTCTCTGAATGCTGTGCAACAGGTGCTTGGCATTGACAAAATTGCCCCTTTCTTGCTCAAGACCATATCCGAATAATTAGGATACTCTGAGACTGGAGCGGATTTGTTCTTTGGTGAGATGTTTGCGATCGCTCACTCTCAAGGGGCGACGTTAAGGACTGTGGATTAAATATAGCAGTCGAAGCATAGGTTAAGACGGGATGAGCGCCTAAAGCCCTTTTGTAGACTGTGGCGAGTACTCAGCACTCAGCACTTTGCTATAACTTACAAAATTCACAATCTGTAGGGGCGAGGTATACCTCGCCCCTACTTTATGTAGCGTTTTTGCGTAAGTCCTATACTCACGAGATAGCTCTTTATTCTCTGATTGCGGCTTCCAGCGATTGGGCTTTTTACACGGAAACGAAATTTTTTGATTGGTATTGAAGAAGACAACTCTCTTATTTTCTAATGGCATGAGATAGACGCCCTAGAATACTATATACAAGCTACTGTGATAATTTAACTTTGTAAATCGTGCGTATCCACCGTATCCACTGCACTACCGATTGGGGCTTCCTCCGGTGCGGAATCTTTCGTGTGAGCCTCTTTAGTCGCTTATTTAATGAAGCTCCCCAAGTAAAGTTTTTCCTAGCAACAAATATTTTTCTCGGTTTAAATTTTAAAGACTTGATGAAATTGCTTGAATTTGTTGCCAATCCTTGGCAATTCAAATAGAATTTATGAGAGGTGTACTACGCGTCATACACTCGTATGGCAAAAGCAAAGTAACACAGGATGAAAAGAGTGGTCTGGCAACTACAGTCCTCTTGGTTTAGTCGTCCTATAGGTTAGATACACCAGGGCAGTCTATATCTTCGTATTCAATTTAATCAGTTATCTATTCTGCTTAGATCTCATCTAAAGCTTCATAAGGGTGAAAGAAGT
>CADCTM010000912.1:0-6273 GCA_902805485.1 uncultured Coleofasciculus sp.
AACAAACATTGCTGTCCACCATTTCTTCGGCAAGGGTTGGTGGCAAAGTATGTAACAGCAAGTTATGTAATCTAATAGCCGTGTCAAAAGTAATTAGATTATTCCCAAAGCCGACGCCGAGGTTGCCCATTTAAACGTTGGTGAGCATCGCCTAAGAGTAGGGGAATATCTAGCTCATGAGGACAACGGGGTAGACAGTCGCCGCAACTGGTACAACGATTACCCTTGACTCCAGGAAACCAATGTCCAGCATTTTCAAACATTTGATAGCGGTATTGGCTAAATTCTGTCATCTCGTAAGCCACAGCCAAATTTCGCAGTCGCAAGACTTCTGGAATCTGAATGTTTTCTGGGCAAGGTAGACAAGCATAGCACTGGCGACATTGGTCAGTTCCTAATGCAACCGATTCTTGATCCAAACGCCTTAGCGCCTGAATTTCCTCCAAAGATAAAGGTTTATCTCGGTTGGCAACATTTAGTGGTGCTAAAAGTTGGGTTGGGTTAGCTGGACCAACGCTGAGGGTGGTAATACGCCTATCGTTTAATAAAAATCGATAGTTTAATTCTAATGGTGAAAAGGGATGGCACAACTCTTCTAGCTTTGGCGGTGGAGTATAAAGACGCCCTCCTTTATCCGCCGGGGAGATGATAAAAACACCCATATCCTTTTGGTGTGCCAACTCCACCGCTGCGGCGTTGCGTTGAAAAAAATAGTAGTAATGAAGGTTAATAAATTCAAATAAATCGGTATTAATTGCGGACATAATTACATCTAGCTGTCCATGAGTAGAAAAGCCAACGTGCCGCACATAACCTTGGCGAACAGCATCTTGCACCGCCTGCATACACCCGTCTGGCGACTCAACCCAAGCCAGATGTTCCCAAGTATTAATTCCATGAATTGCCAAACAATCCAAATAATCGACCTGTAAGCGTTCTAGGGACTCATTTAGCCACTGACGCATTAAGTTAGCATCGGGGGTTGGCGGCAGCTTTGTCGTGATATATAGCTGGTTTCTCGGCACAGGTAAGTCAGTTTTTAGGATGTTGCCAAGATACTGCTCACTCTTGCCGTAACCTCTTGCTGTTTCCAGGTGATTAATTCCGTTCGCTGTCGCTTCTTGAAGCGTCTTTTTTGCCTCAAATTCAGAAGCTAAACAGCGCATAGTTCCAAGGGAAAACACCGAAAGTTGCAGATCTGTTTTCCCAAACCGTCGATAGCGCATGGGTTAATTTTAGAGCGGTAATCTCAGATTACAGCAGTTTTCAATTTGTCGGTACAGACAAAGCTGTAGGGGAGGGTTTTGCAGAGCAAAGAGTTGGCTTGATTACTGATGTAATGCTAAGGCTAGCGCTTACACTTTTATGTATTACACCGACGCGAGAAATAGCGATAATTCAAAATCTAAAATTTCAATAAGAGTGATTAATCAAGCAGTCCTCGGTTCTCACACTAATGATTAATAACCAAGGACTAATGACAACGAGCCAATGGACTAGAACGCAGTAAGAATTTTACACAACCTTTAGGCTTCCCCACCGGTTTTAAATCCTCGGCGTTGAGTAAAATCTTCGGGACGAATGTTAGAGACAAACGCCCGAAAGGCACGTCGTTCTTCTTCATCAGCATCTCGATCGACGGGGATAGAGGCGTCGGCAATCACTTCTTCCATCACCCAGATCGGGCAACCCGTCCGTAGAGCGATCGCGATCGCATCACTGGGTCTTGCATCAATTTCCTTCCTTGTCTCACCCTGACGGACGCAGAGGATGGCATAGAAAGTATTGTCCTGAAGCGAGTGAATAATAATCTTCTCCAAGTTCATGTCCCATCCTTGGAGAAGATTCACAAAGAGGTCATGAGTTAGGGGTCGAGGAGGGGTCTGCTTCTCCAATACACTGATAATTGCCTTTGCCTGATCTTGCCCGATATAAATCGGTAGGGCACGTCTATCTAAGGAATCCTTAAGCAGCACAATTGGACTCTTAGTAACGGCATCTAATGCAATTCCAGCAACTTTCATTTCAATCATGGCTTTGCCTCTAGAATACAGTCGGCGTCGGGAGCATCAAAGCGGAGCGGTACACTAGTACTGGATGGGTTGGGACTGGGATCAAATTTTGCCAATTGTTCCACTCACTTTACCAATCAACCGTAGAATCAGCCCTTGGAAACCTAACTTTAATGGGGATCAACAAGGATTGTATTCTCCAAGTATGCCGCAGTCTCAGGACGTTTGGGCTGAGACTTCATCAAAAAAATATACGCTCGAAAAGCGCCAGATTACTCATAGTAGCGACAAGAGTACAAACTTAGGAGTTGAACCAAAAGCCGTGTTTACAGGATTAATTCAAGCCTTAGGAACAATTCGACCACTAGGGAGCGATCGCTTTGATGTGTCTTGCCGTGAGGGCGCCTCTGATGCGATCTTACGAGATTTAGCGATCGGTGATAGTGTCGCTGTTGATGGAATCTGTCTGACGGTGGAAGAGATTTTGCCCCAAGGTTTCGTTGCCACTGCTTCTGATGAAACCCTGTACCGCACAACCCTAGGGCAAAACGAGTTAGCTGCCGCCTACGTTAATTTGGAAACATCCGTACGGGTTGGCAGTAAGCTAGGGGGTCATTTTGTCACCGGTCACATTGATGGCATCGGTTGCCTACAAGAATCCGTACAAACACCAAACTCTTGGGAGATGCGCTTTACGTTCCCCGCCTCTCAATCTGACCTGTGGCAGCGCCAAATTGCCCGCTATCTCATCCCTAAAGGCAGCATTGCCGTCAACGGCGTAAGCCTCACAATAGCCGACTGTGACCCTAATGGTAGCTGGTTCAAAGCTGCCGTCATTCCCCATAGTTATGCCCAGACTAATCTTAGCCATTTACAAATTGGCAGTTGGGTGAATCTAGAAAGCGATATTTTAGGCAAATACGTCGCCAAAATACTCGGTCATCAAGTACCGGACTCTGGCTACCTTGAGGGAATTTCACCCGATTTTTTGGCAGAACATGGCTATGTTTAAATCGATGGGTGTAATTAAATGTCGTAGAGACGTGCTGACGGAACGTCTCTACAAAGGGCTAGGAAAAAAGGGTCAAGTTGTGTTACTTGGATGAGCGTTGAGCGCAATTTCCCTTCTGTGACGTACCTTAATTCCCTCGCTGCGGAACTGACTGCGCCAACTGCAATGCTCTCGTAAATTGTGCCAAAGCATATTGCAAATGAGTGCCAGCATCCACCGCCACCCAACCTTCCGGAGTCAGATGCCGCCATTCAAAGTGCAAGTGAGGACCCGTAGAATTCCCTGTACTGCCCACCCGTCCAATCACATTTCCTTGCTCCACCTGATCGCCTGGTTTAACAAAGATTTGTGACATATGGGCGTAAAGACTTTCTTGCGTGCCTTTTTCGTGCTGCAAAATCACAGTAAGACCGTAGCCGCCCAAAAAGTCAGCCGTAACTACTTGACCGGAAACCGTCGCCAGGACAGGTGTGCCTTCCGGTGCGCCCAAATCTGTACCAGAGTGGAAGCGCTGATCGCCTGTAATCGGATGAATCCGCCAGCCGAACATGGAGGTAATCTCCGTCGGAATTGTTAGGGGAAACATGAAGCTGGTTTTGCCCATATTCAGACGGCTAAACGGTCGCCTGGTGAGATTGTAGTAAGCCATACTTGTCGGCAGTGCCGAAGTACTACTGGAAGAAGTACTACTGGAATAGGTGGAATAGTTGGGAGACGGGGAATAAACTGGATAACTCGCTGGGGCACGCTCACTAGAATTTCTCGGACTAAACCGCAGGGGACTAACATTTACGGGCGGGGCACTCACAACGACCTGGGGCTTCGGCAGTTTTGGCACTCCACCTAGCTGAGGTTCCCCAAGGATACGTCCCGGTCGAGGTTCCTCAAGAAGCTTTACCAATTTCGCTCTGGCTTGAGTAGCAGTTGCTTGAGTAGCGATTGCTTGAGTAGCGATTGCTTGAGTAGCAGTTGCTTGAGTGGCAGTTGCTTGAGTGGCAGTTGCTTGAGTGGCAGTTGCTTGAGTGGCGACGCTACAGCTTCCACTCGACAACTGCCCATTTTGGGAAACCGTGCTACAACCTGTTGACCGTTCCGTTAGCAATACGTGATCGGGTGCCTCGTAACGGCGAGTCGCACCAACACTATAATCAGTACGGTCTATGTAGGTATTCGTGGGAGGAATTGGACTTTTAGCACTCTCCTGGACAGGGGCAGGGTTGAGCAGGGTTGCAGGAGGCTTCACTATGGTTGCGGCATCAGGTAGAGATAAGTCAGGGGCTGCTAAGGCGGGTCTTCTCTCAACAATTGGTTCCGGTTCCCGGACTGGGGCGACGGGTTTGGCTTCCCAGGTAGGTGCCCTTTCGATGGCGGCAGGGGCTGGGGCAGGTTCCCGCACGGATGCCTCTGGCGCAAAAATTGGCTCTGGGGCAGCGGGTTTTGGTCTGACTTCTGGGGCTGGGGCTTCTACAACCGGCGCTTCTACAACCGGCGCTTCAGCCGGTTTTGGGGGAGCCATTCCTGTATCTATGGGGGAATTCGTTTGCGCTACGACGAGTCCACTGCTGAGGACACCGAGACTACTAACTAAACTTAGTCCTTGCATCAACCGAGGATATCGGTGGAAGATGCTGAAAGGGGTGCAACCAGACGAGGTTTCTTTTGTCATTTCCGACTCACTACTCATCACTCACTCTACTAATGCTTTTGGAAGGTTAGGAAATTTTGGTTAAGAGAGCGTACTAATCAGTACCTGATCCTTGGTTCATTCAGCCGAAAAAATTATCGACCACCGCCAAGTCTGATTGTACTGGGCTTAAGGTAATTTTCTGATTTGCTTTTGTCCCGTCTGGGTTGCGCCTGGGAAGCATTTCTCGACTTGCTGTTTACCTATGGGTGTGATAGCTGTAATCATTTCTGTGGTTCTTTGGACAATGACGCGACCTCCTTGGCTATTTAGTAACTTCAGGATAAGACTGTAGCAAGATTTCTCTTTTTGGCTTCGATTCTGTGGTGGTAGCTCAAAAGGCTTTCCCTGTAAGAGCATTGCTGCTAACTGTTTGAAAAAAATCACAGTAGGACTCAATTTGTTCTTTACAAAAAGCTGGGAAATTTCTCCAGTTGATGCCGACACTGATGACGGTTTTGGTAATCTGACCCTTATTATGCACGCGTGGAGTAATTCGTTGCCTAAGCTAGCATAGATTTGCCAGGTATTTAAGAAATTCCTGATGAAGAAAGGGTGGTCATAGATAGGGTTATGAAGCGTGGTTGGCAAAATTATTCAAGAGACGTTTATGCCTACTTGGCACTGGCACACCTGGGAAGGATTGGCATATTTGACTTGTAGCCTCCTGAAGGACTGGAATCACGGCTTTTTTACGTCGGCGTTTTCGCCCCGCACTCCCGCCGAAATTGTGGAGGCACTTCATCCGGAGGCTCAGGTGTATCGGGTCAGACAGGTACACGGTAACATTGTGTTGACGCCTTCGGAGATTGAAAGCGCGATGGCGGGTCAAGAGGAGCCGGAAAGACCACCTGGGGATGGTATTTTAACTCAGCAGCCTCAGCAAGCGGTGTGGGTTTGTAGTGCGGACTGTACGCCTGTTTTGATTGCGGATGAAAAGACGGGACAGGTGGCGGCAATTCATGCGGGTTGGCGGGGGACGGCGGCTCGGATTGTGCCAAATGCGATCGCACGATTGCTAGAATCCGGCAGTCGCCTCCAAGATTTACGCATTGCGATGGGACCGGCGATTGCGGGTGAGGTTTATCAGGTATCTGACACTGTTGCCTCTGAAGTTGGCGCCAGTATTGTATCGGGAACGGCAAAATCAATTCTTGAGGGATTACAACAGCTACCCGACTCTCCCATACTTGATGACCCAAAGCCAGGGCATGTGCGTTTAGATGTGCGACGAGTGAATGCGTTACAGATGGAGCAATTGGGTATTGATTCTGAGCAAATCGCGATCGCGCCTCATTGTACTTATCAAGAAGCAGAACATTTTTTTTCCTATCGTCGTGATCAGCTCAAAAAAGTTCAGTGGTCGGGCATTGTTAGTAAGATTTCCAGTTAGTTGTATTCCAGTTCGGCGAAAATACGGAGTGAGTAGAGTGGACGCAATCACGTCCCGCTAATGAAGAAAGCACCTACACAAACGTAGCCTGCCACAGGAGCTTTAATGAGGACAGGCTAAATATAGAAAATGTTTTAGTCCTTAGCCTTGCGCACGAGAGTTTATGTAGTCC
>CADCTM010000912.1:6283-6615 GCA_902805485.1 uncultured Coleofasciculus sp.
TGCAACGAAAGAAAGGACGGTCTACTACCATCTGAAAAGGTTCTTCTGCTGGCATTCGTGCCGATGTGAGAACCATCCCTACCGAGGTAGCCGCCGCCGCTTCTGTTCCTTCTTCGTTCACTTCTACGAAAGTTTTGTGCTTGACTTCATTGATCGCAACGGAGGCAGAAGTCATATTAGAAAAGTTAGCTTGATTGCTAAAAGCCGTCTCCATACCTAGTGCTTTTAAAGCATTATTGAGTTGAATATCGTAGTCAAATTTGAAGCGCGGTAGCTCAACTGAACCTTGCCGCATTCGGAATTGATTCATCCATTGTTGCCAGTTTTCGCTC
>CADCTM010000913.1 GCA_902805485.1 uncultured Coleofasciculus sp.
GCAATTCCGGTCAGAAAGCGATCGCATTTATGATTAACGGGACTTAGACAGATTTCAAGCCCAAACAAAGCCCAAAGCAGCTTTGTAAGCGAAGAATACGTCCCGATTGTGGCTGAGCCACTCGATAAAACGGAAAGACATCGCTGTCCGAAATGCCTCTAATGCTTCAGTAAAAGTGTTTAAAGGTTTCGATGCCCACCGTCTTCTTAATCCTCCAGTTAAGGTGTGCCATAAAATAAATGTATAGGCACAAAATACAAGAATGAAATGTCTTAGTAGGCTTCTAGAATCCCTGACTTGATATTCAGACAACCCTAACCAGCCTTTGGCTTCCCGATAGAAAACTTCTACCCAATTCCTTTGAGCATAGGTAGTAACTATCCAATCCGGCGTGGCTATTTTTGAGTCAACATTGGTAATAAAATAATCAACATCACTAGAAGAGTCGAAGGTTGAGGCATTCATGACGATAGCAATTGTTCTCGTCCCTTCTAGCTGTGATAGTTCAACTTCAACCGTTGCCACCCAAACAGTTTTTTGTTTATCTAGATTGAGTTGAACAGGAGAAAAATCCTCAACTGATAAGGCTTCGGCTAACTTGTCTAGGCGAATTTCTTGGAGTTTATTTGACTCTATTTGAGTTGTCACTTTGCGGTTTTTGGCTAATCCCCCTAGATACTTTAGTTTCCTCTTTTCTAGTTCAAGCAGAAACGTTGCGTTATTTCCATAGCCCCCATCAATCAGCACAATACTAGGTCGATATCCTCTCTCTAGGCTGCGGTCAATTAAAGCTAAGGCTAACTCTGGCTTTTTCTTGAATTCAAGGTCTTTTTTTCCTTGAGGTAAAGAACTGGCGTGTTGATATAACTCTATATCTAGTGGCAGGCTTTTTTTGCCATCATATAGATGGGTCGTTACCACTACTATCCCCTTATCGGTTTTCCCAATTTCTCCAATGTATTGCCGTCCCACTCCGGCTGTGAAATTGCCGCTTTTTCTATGCCCTGAGTCATCAACGATTAACGTGAATCCTCTACTGATTCGCGTTTGGCTGCACTGATTCATCACCAGCAAGCGGCGCTCGTTTACCTCTTGCGATGACCAGGGCGCTTCCGTCAAAAAATGATGTAATCGGTAATAAGTCACTCCGACAGCGTTAGATGCCATTTGAGACAGGTTTTTTCGTTCACTTTCCCCTAATAATCCCCCGATATAGTTTCTAAACTCCCTTTTCTGGGCTTGATGTGTCCAAAGATCATCAAAGCGTTTACACCATCTATCGAAGCAAGGAGGCATGGCGGCGGGAGTTGTCTCTTTCATCACTCAAGCCTTAATGTGAAATATCTGCCCTGTCTGGATTATACCTTTATTACTTCTCCATTTTCGTTTAAGTCCCGCTAATTCCGTATTCCCGTAGGGGCGCACGGCAGTACGCCCCTACAAAACACCCAGATCATCTTCCTGTGACCTAATCCTCTGCTTTATCTTAGACTCAGTACCCTTCAGCCTTGCCCAATGAATGTATCGTCCCTCCTCCAACAACCCGCAGCCCAAATCAAAAGCAGAAATAGAGATAGACTTGCTCAAGCTAGAATACTTCTTTCTGCAAAACACAATAGAAGACTACAAAAAACAAATCTGGGTAATTAAAGCCCTAGGAATTACCGGGACTGGTGCTGTAATTGGTTTGGCGCTGCAACGAAAACAGGGTTTAATCGCCCTAATTGTTTGTGCAATTCTCCTATTTTTCTGGGTTCTAGAAAGTCAATGGAAACACTTTCAGCGCGGCTTCTATCCCCGTATAGCTGAGATTGAAAAAATTCTAACCTTGGAATGCTTTTTGCGTAGTCCTGCAATCTTTTTCGAGTAGAGTCTTGTCCCTTAAGCGAGGTGCTACACCTTCACGCAATGGCTATCTCTGGGATGGTCTTTTTAATCGTCGTCTTCGATCAGTTGGATTGCTAAAATCGATGAACCGTAGGAGCAGTATATTATCGCGCTCTTACTCACATTTTCATCAAATTACCTCATGCTGCTTTATGATCTATAGCGAGTTAGCCAAAGCTCTCCGTTCAGCACGAAAGGCTTCCTCATCTCTCCTAAAATTTTCCTAACTAAAAAAAGGATGCCTCAGCATGAAAGGTCATCGCTCCTCATTGGAAAGGCTTCGCAGCAGCGTCTTCTCTATCGGTGCAACAATAACTATAGCAACGTTAGCTTTGTTGTCTGTACCGACATTTACCGAGCAAGCACTCTCGCATTCTAAACATAGTCGCGGTCGTTGGATTGAAGTTGATATTTCTCGCCAGCAATTAATCGCTTGGAATAACGGCAGGATCGAGCGAGTTTTCTGGGTTTCATCGGGAAAACGCAGTACACCAACCCCATATGGCACCTATTCCATTCAATCTAAGTATCGCGTGACGCGGATGCGGGGCGCTAACTATAATGTGCCTGACGTTCCCTACGCAATGTACTACTCGGGTAACTATGCACTGCATGGGGCTTACTGGCACAATAATTTTGGCAGTCGTGTCAGTCACGGATGCGTCAACTTAGGAGTACGTCAGGCACGTTGGTTGTATAATTGGGCACCTGTAGGTACAACTGTTGTTGTGCATCGCTAGGCAATTAAGACATTTGCTCAGATGGCGGCGGTGACTGAGGTTGTAAAAACGACTTAACTTGTAAGGCGTGGAATTGAACCCCGATAAGCACCACAATAGTACATACTCATCACCGCTTTAAATGCCCAATCTTTTGGCGATATATCCGAAAAGGGAATTGGTAAAGTTTCCGCTTTATCCTGAGAACAAGCTTGCAAAATTCGCTCGGCGCTGACTGGGGTAGAAGGTGCCATAGGCTTGACAGGTTGAGGATTTTGTGCAACAACGGGAGCAACAAAACTACCTGTGGTTAGTATGACAACAGTGGTGAGAAGTTGGAGTTTCATGAGTTTAAAGGCTCTACTAACTTCAAATTTAATTGAATCATTTTGCCTCAATGAATTGACGCACCAACGCCGCTAAACGTTCCGCACTATCAGTTACAGCAAGACTTGCCGCGTTTTGTGCCATTTGTTCCAAAATTTGAGGAGATTGAAGTAAATTCAAAACTTTACTTTCCAAAACTTCGGGTGTGAGATCCGCCTGACGAAAAACTAAAGCGGCATCCGCATCGGCAAAACCAGCGGCATTAAACGCTTGATGATCTTCGGCGGCGAAAGGATAGGGAATTAAAATCGCAGGTGTATGTGTTATTGCCAATTCCGTCAAGGTTCCCGCACCCGCTCGACTAATCGCAAGATTTGCCCGTTGCAGCAGCGCCGCCATGTTGTCGTAAAACGGCATTTGGAGATATTGCGGATGTTTGAGTGTCTGGGCATCTGGATCATTTTCCCCGGTTAAATGCACGATCCAAGCGCCCGCATCGAACCAAGCTGTAGCACATTGACGTACAAGTTTATTAATCGCGATCGCACCTTGGGAACCTCCCACCACCACAATTAACGGCACATCGTCGGGAATTGGCAATTCCAGCTTCTGAATATCCCGAAAATTAGAACGCACGGGTGTCCCAACATACACAGTTTTCGCCCGTGGTAAATACTCAGACGTAGACTCAAACCCCAAACCCACCGACGTACACAAGGGACTAAAAAATCGTGTTACTTTCCCCGGAATTGCATTAGATTCGTGCAAAATAACAGGTACACCCTGCCAGCGTGCTGCAATAATTGCCGGTCCAGCAATATAACCACCCGTGGTGAAAACAGCATCAAATTTTTCAGTTTTAATCAATTGGCGTACTTGATGCACAGAACTAGCAAGCCGTCCCAAAATTCGCAACGTACCCAAGCCAAAACGCTGCTGAAAGCCTTCAACATCAATCGTGTTGAGGGGATACTGTGCCGGGACTAATTCTTGTTCTAGGCGGTCAGGGACGCCAAGCCACTCGATCTTATAATCGGGCATTTGTTGTGCCATCGCGATCGCGGGAAATACGTGTCCTCCAGTGCCACTGGCAGCAATTAATAAGCGAAACGGTGGTTGATGCAATGGTTCTCTCCCCCTACAAGCGGCATGACTAAGCAAGCTAAAATCGACATTCAGCGGTAAATTAGCGAATATAGCATTCTCGCTTAATAAATTTAGACGCTAATTTCTTTCTATTCAACTATTCCCATTACTTCCCCTAATGTGCAATCCGGCAACTTTCTCGCAACAGTCCGACAAATTGACCTCTCATCCCGCCTCTTCCTCATCCTCACTAAAGCTCCAATCGCTCCGGGTGCCAGGAGAAGGGAGCAAGAGTCAAGCAAGTCTTACCCCCCTTTCCCTTGTAGGGAAAGGGGACGGGGTGTTAGGTTCTACTACAACTTCCTTGCACCCCAAGAAAAACCGATCCCGCGCCAAATCTCGCTGCCTGAATCTGAAATGGTCAATCGTATTATTAACCTTGGGTTTAACAGCGGGATGGGCAAAAACGGCTCAAGCGGAAAGTCCCGCTACAGCACCAGATCAGCTTAAAACTACTCTGACGCAAATCGACGCTGCCGCCAATAGCCGCGATGTTAATAGTGTGATGCAGTTTTATGCCGCTAATTTCAAACATTCCGATGGCTTAACTCGTGAGGCAATGGCGCAAGCGCTAACTGAACTTTGGAAGCGCTACCCGCAGTTGACTTACCGTACCGAACTTAAAGATTGGAAAGCTGAAGGTAATAGTATTGTCGCCGAAACCGTTACCAATATTACGGGGACTCAAGCGAGTGAGGGGATGACAATGAACCTTGAATCGATTATGCGATCGCGTCAGCGCTTTGACAACCAGAAAATTGTTCAGCAAGACATCTTAGCAGAGCGCACTCAAATCAGTTCCGGCGTCAAACCTCCCAGCATCCAAATCAATTTACCAGAACAAGTAGGAGTTGGTCAGCCCTATAACTTTGATGTCATTGTTACCGAACCTTTGGGGGATGACTTGTTGCTGGGAACAGCTTTGGAAGAATCGATTAAGCCAGAGGGTTTTATCAAACCAACTAACCTGAAGCTGGAGTTATTGTCTGCCGGCGGAGTTTTTAAGCTAGGGAAAGCACCCGCGACACAAGATAACCGTTGGCTTTCTGCGGTATTAATTCGCGGAAATGGCATGATCATGGTCACGCAGCGTTTACAAGTTGTCGAGCGCCCTACAAATTCAGCAGCGCCGCTTCAATAATCATAATAATAAAGTCAACCCGGAGATCCCCCTGCCCCGCGAGGATTCTGCGGGGAGAATAAGCGTCAAAGTCAGGGTTTTTAACCGTAATTTGGGGGGATAGTCGGGTTTACAAACACGCTCTAGCTTGCCAACGTGAGGGGACAACCGGATATTTCTCCCCGCGAGAATCATCGGAGGGTTGGGGGCTACTCAAATACCCAGTTGAATCAAGCACTACTTATGATTTCAGTAAAAGACTACATTGTTTTAATTACCGGTGCCAGCAGTGGTATCGGTGAAGCTTGCGCTAAAGTATTTGCACAAGCGGGTGCTAAACTAATTCTCGCAGCAAGGCGTCAGGAACGATTAGAACAACTTGCAGAACAACTGGGTAAAGATTATGGCTCATTGTCGTATTTGATGCCAATGGATGTATGCGATCAATCAGCACTTGATAACTTACCCCCACCTTGGTCAAATGTCGATATTCTAATTAATAATGCTGGTCTGAGTCGTGGTCTTGATAAGCTTCATGAAGCGAGTATTCAAGACTGGGAGGAAATGATTGATACCAACATTAAAGGCTTACTTTATATGACACGGGCGATTGTACCAGGAATGGTCAATCGTGGTCGAGGTCATGTTATTAATCTTGGCTCAATTGCCGGTCATCAAACTTATCCAGGCGGTAGTGTTTATTGTGCCACGAAAGCCGCTGTTAAATCGATTTCTGAAGGGTTGAAACAAGATTTGTTGGGTACGCCGATTCGAGTGACTTCTGTTGACCCTGGCATGGTGGAAACTGATTTTAGTATGATTCGGTTTCGTGGCGATGCGGAAAGAGCTAAGAAAGTTTACAATGGGTTGACACCTTTGACGCCAGATGATGTGGCTGATGTGATCTTTTTCTGTGCAACGCGATCGCCTCATGTCAATATCAATGAAGTGATTATGATGCCGACAGATCAAGCTAGTGCAACGCTATTAAATCGACAAACATAAATAATGGATAATCTAGCGACTTCTGAGGGTTCTAAAGTAACCCAACTCACGGCGATTAATACTGCCAAAGTTTTTACAATTCTACTTTTAATCGCCTTTGCCTTAATTTTTGGTATCAAAGATTTTCGGCAGGTAATTTATATGTGCCTGCACATTAGTTATTGCCTGTGGTGGTTAGTTGAACAGTGGTTTTATCCTCAGCGGCGGCAGATTTTTGGTGAACCTGTGGGAGTTGGTGGGTTTATTGCCAGTTTGTTATTTATTGGGGCTTTATATAGCTTGCCTGGCTATTTAGCATTTATAAATCCCACTCCTCTATCGTTTACAACTGCTGCTATTGCCTTGCCGCTTTTCATTTTCGGAACTTTGATTAATGCCGTTGCTGATGT
>CADCTM010000914.1 GCA_902805485.1 uncultured Coleofasciculus sp.
CGCCAAGGCTTTACTAAATCCTCTATTTAAGCAACTTTCTGTAACTCCTTCCCCTTCAAACGCCGCCATAAATACCACCGCGTCAACAACCGCAAACGCCGCAATTGCCGCATGAGTAGCACGAAACTGGGCGCCAAACGAGGTAACAAACATCGCCGCCACCCCAGCAAAAAATACCGATGCCACCGTATCCATTGCTTTTAATTTGACACCAAACTTGCCTCTAATTTTGGCGACTAACTTGGAAACCAGACCAGATGTCACCGCCGCCACAACTCCCAGCATCGCCACAAATGCAGACACAAAAATCGCGATCGCAATTCCTATCGTCCCACTTTCGTTAACAATTCCCTCCCAAGCTGATGTTTCAACCCAAGTTGCCAGGGCAGCGAACGAAATTAGTAATGCCAACGAAAAATAAGGTAACTTTTTGGCAGCAATCGGCACAGGTGCTGTCTTTACCTTAATATTTAAAACCTGAGTTTCCGGCTGAGAATTGGTATGAATTAATACCTCGCGTTTATAAACATTATTCGCCATCAACTTCCTGGTATCAACGGTAATTTTGCACACCGCCTGATTATCAGAAAATTTCGATTGTTCCAACCCAATCCAATGATGAGTATGAGGAGTGTGGGGCGGGTCGCTTAAATGCGGTGCAACTTCCCAATGGCTTTCCAAAATTGTATCGGGAACCGCATTACTAATC
The DNA here is from genome assembly GCA_902805485.1 of uncultured Coleofasciculus sp. Classification (GTDB taxonomy): domain Bacteria; phylum Cyanobacteriota; class Cyanobacteriia; order Cyanobacteriales; family Coleofasciculaceae; genus CADCTM01. The sequence goes on from CADCTM010000914.1 coordinate 710, forward strand.
GTAACCAGCTCAATTACTTTCTCGCCCAATTTATTCGCTGTAATTTCTACATAAGGCTTGCTAAGATTAACTTCCGGGATGCGAGCCACATAAATCGGTTGCAAGGCTTCTAAGGCACTTTCCGCGTCAGGAAAACGGTCTTTTGGCTTCAACTCAACCATCTTTTGCAGCCATTCGATCCACCGCAAACTTAGCTTAGGAACCAGATGTTTAAAATTAATCCGGTAGTCATCATCAATTAAGTGGCTAATTTCCGTAGAAGGCGTACCTGTTAGTAAACAAATTAGCGTTGCCCCTAAACCATAAAGGTCTGAGGCTTCACTCAATTGGCGATTAAATAACTGTTCCGGCGCCATGAAGCCGATAGTCCCTTTGGCGACGCTACTAACCGCCACTTCACTATCACCAATTCTCGCCAAACCGAAATCAACTAAATAAACATTGATTTTGTCATCAACTAGAATATTTTCTGGCTTAATATCTCGATGACTAATAGCAGGAATGCGATTTTGCAGATAAATCAGGATATTGAGTAATGAAACAGCAATTTGCTTGATTTCATCCGGGTCAAAACTGCGTCGGACGGCAAGATTTGGGGCTTTTTTGTACTCTTGTACCAGGCAAAAACCGCTGGATGTTTGAAAGGAACCCAAGTAACGAGGGATACCGGGATGATTTAGCCCCTGCAATACTTGGATTTCGCGCCCGATGGCGTCGTACTCTGACCAGCTAGTGTTACGTTTAGCAAATTGAAATTGCTTAATGACAACGGGTATCGCCGCCATCCCGGCCTGTTTTATGGGGGTGGCAAGGTAGGTCACTCTCCCACCAGTGCGATTGTGTCCTAACTCTCTGACGACCTTAAAACCGTGGTTAGACAAGTCTGGAAAATTGCTCATGAGTGTGAGGAGGAAGGCAAGTCACGAGTGCGAATCGCCCTGCCGTAATTGGATCTTTTTCCTTTTTCATCAGGTAAAGTCCGAAGCACGGGGAACGGGCTGATATTGGGCTTACCGCGTATATAGGATCGCGAAGCCATATCTCGCATTTATCCACGATACCGCCTCCTTAAAAAATGAGTGCGATAAGTACTAGGATAGATGCCTGTATTCTTGAGTTGGGGCTACGCTATAGGAATAGCATTTGGCGTCAAACCGAATAAAGATTCAAGTATAGCGTTGCTTTTTCGCTGTTGTGGAATAGCAAAAGCGATCGCTTTTGGGAGGGAGTATGTGGGTAGAACGATTGGCGCGGCTGGGATATGCCGCTAAGGGAATTGTGTACGCGATTGTCGGCGTACTTGCAGTGCAAGCGGCTTTCGGCAGTGGAGGGAAGACGACAGATACAACCGGGGCACTAGGTACAGTGGCGGCGCAGCCCTTTGGAAAGATTTTGTTAACTTTGCTTACAGTCGGTTTAATTGGATATGTAATTTGGTCTTTTGTACAAGCCATCAAAGACCCGGAACACCAAAGCGATGGTGCAAAAAGTTGGGCAAGGCGTCTCGGTTACGCCTTAACTGGCTTGGCTTATGGTGGTTTAGCCGTCAGCGCTATTCAATTAATTCGGGGTTCGGGTGGCGGCGGTGGCGGCAATTCCCAGCAAGATTGGACGGCACGGGTGCTTGCACAGCCTTTTGGTCAGTGGTTGGTTGCGCTGATTGGAGCGTTTATTATCGGTTTAGGCTTCTACCAACTTTACAAAGCATACAAAGCGAAATTCCGCAAGCAGATGAAGCTGCAAGAAATGACTTCTACCGAGGAAATGTGGGCAACGCGCATCGGTAGATTTGGTGAAGCAGCACGAGGCATTGTTTTTACGATTACCGGCTTCTTCCTAATTCAGGCAGCACGTCAATCTGACCCGAATCAAGTGCGTGGACTTGATGGCGCTCTACAAGCCCTCGCTCAACAGCCTTACGGTCCCTGGCTTTTGGGAATTGTTGCCCTTGGTCTGGTTGCCTACGGCATTCATATGGGGGTTCAGGCGAGATATCGCCGGATTTATACCTAAATAATCAGGATTTTTAACTTGACATAACTCTAAAATCTCTGGGAAAATGAGAGATTGTGTTCTATTACCTGCTCGGATCAGGTTGAGACATATCAAAGGCTGGAAAAGATTAACCAGCTACCTGTACGGCAACCCTTAAGGACTATTCCATGAGTTATGCAATTATCGAAACCGGCGGCAAGCAAATGCGAGTCGAACCCGGTCGCTTCTACGACATTGAACTGCTGCCAGTAGAACCTGATGCCAGTATCATAATTGAGAGCGTTTTGCTCGTTCAACACGACGGCGATGTAACCATCGGTCAACCCTTCATTGAGGGGGCAACCATTGAAGGTACGGTAATGCGCCATTTTCGCGGTCGCAAAGTCCTCGTCTATAAGATGAAGCCTAAGAAGAAAACGCGCAAAAAGCGGGGACATCGCCAGGAAATTACCCGCCTGATGGTTAACTCGATCAGTATGAATGGTTCTGTGGTAGCGACTTCGACAACGCAGCAAGCCGAAACACCGACCGTCCAGGAAACCGCAGAAGCTGTATCAGAATAGAAATAGGCTTTCATTAGCTTGTAACAAAAAGTAAAAACACTTAATAAGGACACTATGGCTCACAAGAAAGGTACTGGTAGTACAAGAAACGGTCGCGATTCTAATGCTCAACGCCTAGGCGTCAAGCGCTTCGGTGGTCAAGTTGTCAAAGCTGGCAACATCCTCGTGCGTCAACGTGGCACGAAGTTCCATCCTGGCAATAATGTTGGTATCGGCAGCGATGACACCTTGTTTGCCCTAATTGATGGCGTTGTCACTTTCGAGAGAAAAGGCAAAACCCGCAAGAAAGTTAGCGTTTACACCAAGCCTGTTGAAGTAGCGGCTGAACCCGAATTAGCAACGGCTGAGGCTTAATTCTTCAACCAACAATAATTAACTGTTGGTAGTTGTAAGAAGCACCTCTTTCGGGGGTGCTTTTTTGTTGTCGTGCGTGAATTGTCGCCCGGATTTTAAGTTGACTGCTGTAACAGAACTTTACCTACCAAGAGAGTAAGACGCGAAAATCAGGCTTTAAACTGTTAACACGCTTTCACTTTTCATTGCCCATTTCAAAAAAAGTTTAGTTCCAAGTTATAGCCCATGTTCCCAACCCATCGCCCTCGACGCCTCCGTAAGACATCTTCACTACGCCGGATGGTACGTGAGAATGTTTTAACCACCAGCGATTTAATCTATCCTCTGTTTGCCGTCCCCGGTGAAAGCTTCGCCAAAGAAGTCAAATCAATGCCCGGAGTCTACCAATTATCGGTAGACAAAATTGTTGAAGAAGCCAAGGAAGTCTACGATCTCGGTATTCCTTCGATTATTTTATTTGGTATTCCTGACGATAAAGATACAGAAGCGACAGGTGCGTGGCATGATTGCGGCATTGTCCAAAAAGCTGCTACTGCCGTAAAAGAAGCTGTACCGGATTTGGTGGTTATTGCTGATACTTGTTTGTGTGAATATACTAGTCACGGTCATTGTGGCTATTTGGAAGTCGGCGATTTAACCGGTCGTGTTCTGAATGATCCAACTTTGGAATTACTGAAGAAAACGGCAGTGTCTCAAGCCCAAGCTGGTGCTGATATCATTGCGCCTTCTGGGATGATGGACGGCTTTGTGCAGGCAATTCGGGAAGGCTTAGATGCGGCAGGATTTGAGGATACGCCGATTCTTTCCTATGCGGCGAAGTATGCCTCAGCTTATTATGGACCATTTCGAGATGCGGCTGATTCCACGCCTCAATTTGGCGATCGCAGAACTTATCAAATGGACCCCGCCAACTCCCGCGAAGCCCTCAAAGAAATCGACCTGGATATCGCTGAAGGCGCTGATATGCTGATGGTCAAACCAGCGTTGGCATACATGGACATCATCTACCGCGTCAAGGAAGCCAGCAACTTACCTGTAGCCGCCTACAACGTCTCTGGCGAGTATGCGATGGTTAAAGCCGCTGCCCTCAACGGCTGGATTGATGAAGAACGTGTAGTGATGGAAACTTTGACAGGCTTCAAGCGTGCTGGGGCTGACTTGATTTTGACCTATCATGCCAAAGATGCTGCTCGTTGGTTGAAAGGGTAGAATTATTGCCCAACTTTCTACTCTCTAGAGCGTGTTTTCTTGCCCCGGAGATCCCCCTAAATCCCCCTTTTTAAGGGGGACTAAGAGGGGACAATACACTCTTGGATTGGGGGGTGCATTTATGATTGCAATCAAAGGAAACGTGGATTATGTGGCTTGTGACGATTACCTGTTCAGCAGAGGCTTGGAAACGTGATTCGGCTAAATTTTTAGCCATTGCGTCTAAATATGCAGGTATTCCTGTTTCCTCTAAGAAAATGAAAGCAGATGGCGATCGCATTATGCAATATCAGCTTGAGGATGTGGGCGATGCTGAGGCGTTTGAGGAAGAGTGTGCAGCGTTGCCAGATTTTACAGCGATTTTTGAATCACTTTGAGGAAATTAGGGTATAATAAAAAACCTTCGGCTTCAAGCCGAAGGTTGTCATCAGGGTGCATCTACTTGTTCTTTATCCGTTCCTGTTCTCATCGCATCAGGAAGAAATGAGAAATTGGATTAGCGATCGCGAAGCGGAGCCTCTGGCTCATCGCGTTTTTTGATACTTTCTTCTGTATGTTGGGCTTTGAGAATTAACTCAATACCTTGAGCAATCATGCCCTGAAGCACATCAAACAGAGGCTTACCTGATAGGACATCGAAATTACCTCTAATGCCAATGAGAGCGGCTTGCATCACGAACGAGACAATCATGATTCGATGCAAGAATTTTTGCTGATTATCTTGACTTTCGGGGAAGTTTGTGCAGTCAAGCTTAGGAGTTGGTTGTGTATTCATTTTGAGAACCTGAAGTTGTGGTTAAATCAAGGTTCTCGTTGGGGTAGTAGACCAAAGCAAATGCGATCGCTAACTTTTGGAAGTCATTTACAATCAGGGTTAGAGTAGTTTGGGGTGGGTCGTTAGTTTGAAATAGCCCAAACTTTCTTTAAAATTTCAACTTCCTAATGCGTCCACCAACTCAAGGACAAGTTATCAAAAAGCGTGTGTGGTGCTTTGTCGAAGCATTACTGAATCATGCTGAGGATTCGCCTGATTTTGCAGTCGGCTGGGAAACAGATAAAAGCACTGACAGACCAATTTTTGTGGTGAAAACACAGCGAAGATTTCTAGAAAGTCTGACTCAGTTAAAAAAGACTGAACTAACCGAAGTTATCAAAAGTCTGGAAAATCTAGAAATTTGGGATGACAGACGCCTTAAACGAGGGCAAGGTTCGCAAATTGGAGCTTTTGCACTCAAGCTTTGGAGTAGAGATGCCGAAAGAAATCGGGAACAGTTTGAGCGAGTTTGGGAAGCTAATCGACCAGAAAAATCGAAAGCATTAGAAGCGAATCACCAGAAATCTGAGCAGTTCGGCTGGCAAGACTTTTGCCGTAAAATGCTTCCCACACAGTTATCCATCAATCCACTGCTACATGGAGATGGTCTGATATTAACCATTGAGGATATCGTGCCGTTGGAATTGGTAGAGCGCAAACAGCGACCTCAGCAAAAAGACGATTTCTCGCCAGAGCATTTCCAGATACCAGCGCCTACCGAGTATGAAGTACCTGTTGAACACAACAAGTTTCTGGCTCAAGTCTTGGCAACGGGAAACAGCCTGAAAAATCGGGACAGAAAAATCGCGGTTATTGGAGAACCTGGGGCTGGAAAAACAACCCTTTTACAAGAAATTGCTAAAGAAGTAGAGCGTGTTGGAGGCTTGCCAATTTTCGTTAGGTTGGCAGATTTGGAAGGAAAAAGTTTAAAGGATTATTTGCT
>CADCTM010000915.1 GCA_902805485.1 uncultured Coleofasciculus sp.
CCTCTATTATGTCCTAACTTATGCCTCGATTGCTATACAGCTGTTTTCCTAACCACCAAGGTTGCTGTTCACACCAGGTCAATAGCTGATTAAGTCGCGATCCATAAACCCTTTGGCTTTTTTGCGATCGTTTGAGAAGCTTAAATCCCTGCTGCTGAGCCATGCGGGCATCTAGGAGTTTCTCTAATCCTTGAGTTTTCATAAACTCCTTAGCTCCTAGCATTTCAGCCCCTGACATCCGACCACTACCAATCATTTCTTGATAGCCCAAGCCCAGCAGTAGAGGTCGCACAATGGCTGAGTGGGTTTCATTGAGAATATTTTTGGCTCTTTTGCTATCGTGTGTTGCTTTAATGTGCTTCTCGTATAGATGATACACATCGAGCAAGTTTTTTGGTTTATCCATGGCTGAGGTCATTGATTAAGTAACAGCACCATCTGCTGAAAGTCTGCTTCGGGCAATTGAAGCAACTCACTAGCCAGTTTTTCCAGATCAGTTGTTGAAGAAGGCTTCGGCTTGGGCTTCTCTAGCGTATTGAACAATAGTTCATCAATAGCTTCTTCAATGGGTCGCCGTTTCTCATCTGGCGTACATTGCTCATACATTTCCAATAGAGTTTTGACATCGTGACCCATTGCGTAGGCTAAGGATTCTCTTTGTTGATCAGTCAGACCCACCTGATAGGCCCAAGTCGCCCATATATAACGCAAAGTGTGTGGTGTAAGCCGCTTGCCAGTTAACCGATGAGCGGCAACAGTAACTAAGTCTTTAAAGTTTGATGAACTGTAGGGCAGCCCAACTATAGGTTTGACAAAGAAATATCCCCACGACCAAAAGTCGGATTGAGTTCGATTGCTGATGTAGCAAGCATCACCACAGTTGAAGGAAGCACGACCCCCCGTAACCCATTGTCCTCGTTGACCTTTCAAATGCGTTGACCACCAGTCATAGAGAAGCTGATGGGTACCAACTCCTGGCATCCACCAACCGTATAAATAGCGTTCAATATGGTCATACAAACAGCTACCATCTGCAAATCGACGGTTGGCAATTACAATTTGCTGCGGACCATAGGTTTTTAAGGTTTTGTAATCTTGAATATCTAGAACCCAGGCTCCATCCGGGTAATTGGAGTTTTTGTAGGTATACGTCTTGTAGAGGTAGTTGTCTTCAAGGCTGCCGTCATAACGCTTCGACCGCACCTCAGCAGGTGGTAAGGGATGATATAGACCATCAAATGGAACATCCGTTGGGCGTTCGATGGGACAACAAAGAGCGATTCTCGTGCTTCTGTACTCCTGTTGTCGTCTAGCAGGCATATCAGCTAGAAAACTCCAGACTAAGTAGCGCTGAAGACTCATAGCAATGGTAAGACTCTCGCGTATATGCCAGTTGTCGTACTTGAACCGACATTCCAGGCGCAGTGGCTCCAAAATCTGATGCCGCACTGTGGTCAGCACGGTTTTCCCCTCAATGACCTCCGGCCATTTTTTTTCTGGATTGACTACATAGCGTTTTTGACGCTCCCACTCTTTGATTTCTTTACGAACGAGATGACTATACTTATTGACAACTTTAATAACGGGAATATTGGCGTAGTCATTAATATTGACAACTTCTTCGTAATATTGGAATTTGGCTAGAGCAGAGAGGGTATTCATTTTAAATTTTTTAGTTCTTGGGCTAAAAGCCTTCATGCTCTCTCTCAAGAACTTGAAATAATTACAAATCCAGGTCTCAACAGCCAATTTCTTCTGTGACCAGAGTTCTTTCTGTTGCACCTCACTCAAGTCTTCTAGCTCTTCATCTGTAATCTTTGGAATGAGTAAATTCAGACTCAGTAGCTCAAGCGGAATGTTTTGCTCGTGATAAAACCAGCCCAGCAGAAGGTGTACCTCTTCTAACGGGACTTAAACAAATTTCAAGACCAAACAAAGCCAAAAGTTGCTTTGTAAGCGGCAAATACGTCACGATTGTGGTTCAACCACTCAACAAAGCGAAAAGACATGGCTGTGCGAAACGCCTCTAATGCATCAACAAAAGTGTTTAAAGGTTTGGATGCCCACCTTCGTCTTAATCCTCCTGTTAAGGTGTGCCAAACAATGAAAGTGTAAGCACAAAATACAAGAATAAAATGTCTTAGCAAACTGCGTTGGTCTCTAATTTGATATTCAGATAGCCCCAACCAACCCTTAGCTTCCCGATAGAAAACTTCTACCCAGTTTCTTTCACCATATGTGGTTACTATCCACTCGGATGTCGCGGTTGAGCCATCAACATTCGTAATAAAATAATCAAGATCACTAGCTTCTTGGAAGGAGGAAGCATTCATGACGATAGCAATGGTTCTCGTTCCTTCAAAGCGTGATAGTTCAACTTCAACCGTCGCCACCCAAACGGTTTTGGGTTTATCTAGATTGAGCTGAATTGGAGTGAAAGCTTCCACAGGCATTGATTTGGCTAAATCATCTAATCGAATCTCTTCTCGCTTATTTGCCTGTGATTCAATTACCACTTTGCGGTTTTTGGCTAATCCTCCTAGATACTTGAGTTTCCTCTTTTCTAGTTCGCTCAGAAACGTTGTGTTGTTGCCATAGCCCGCATCAATCAGCACAATACCAGGTCGATATCCTCTCGATAAACTGCGGTCAATTAAAGCTAAAGCTAACTCTGGCTTTTTCTTAAATTCAAGGTCTTTTTTTCCTTGAGGTAAAGAACTGGCGTGTTGATATAACTCTATATCTAGTGGCAGACTTTTTTTACCATCATATAGATGAGTTGTTACAATTACTATCCCATTATCGGTTTTCCCAATTTCTCCAATGTACTGCCGTCCCACTCCCGCTGTAAAATTTCCACTTTTTCTATGCCCTGAGTCATCCACAATTAACGTGAATCCTCTACTTATCCGAGTTTGGCTACACTGATTCATCACCTCTAAACGGCGCTCATTTACCTCTTGAGCCTTCCAGGGCGCTTCCGTCAAAAAATGGTGCAATCGGTGATACGTCACTCCCACCGCGTTATCCGCCATTTGAGATAGATTTTTTCGTGAGCTTTCCCCTAACAATCCCCCAATATAGTTTCTAAACTCCCGTTTTTGCGCTTGATGCGTCCAAACATCATCAAAGCGTTTACACCATCTGTCAAAGCACGGGGGCATGGCAGCAGGAGTTGTCTCTTTCATGGGGAGAAACCTCAACGTGGGATGCCTGTTAAACAAGCATTATACCTTGCTTTAATCTTTATTTTTGTTTAAGTACCGCTAAGGAAAAAGCTTTAGTTTTACCCTTAACTAATCCTCTCGAGCTAATTCAGAAAGATGAAAAGGAAGTCAAGGCAATTTTGGGTGATCCAATTGAACTTGATTTAGGAGGCTTGGGTATTCGGAGTATTGAATATTGGCAAATTTACAAAGTATATTTAATAGTTGCTGGAGCTTACGATGGTAGCGATGAATTCGCTTTGTATTGGTGGTCAGGTAAACGCCAAGATACTACCCAGAAAATTGAATCAATTAACTTACCACCTAATTTTCGTCCAGAAGCAGTTTTGCTTTATCCTAACCGAAAAAATCAATTTCAACTCATCAGTGATGATGGAGCAATCATCAGAGCTAATGGTAAGGAATGTAAAGAAATCGAGGATGAAAATCATCCAGAAAAATATTTTCGTAGTCTGTGGATTACTGTGAGTGAAGGTTAAAATTTACTACCCATTTATTCAGGCGGCAGTTTGCCGACTATGCTGTTAGCTGAAATGCGATCGCATTTCCCTTACCTGATAAAGCCAAAAGTGATCTGATGCAGCTCTTCTCGCTTCGCTATCGCACTTCATCACCAATCCATCTCCTCACCATATAACAACAGATGAGAGGAAAAATGCGATCTGAAGAGCAGCAGCGCAACGCGATCGCTTTCTCCAGATATTATCCAACACGATACACTGGCAAGAGTAACGATACAACTTATGGGATGTTCGACTTCAATAGTCTATTTGAGTTTTCACGCGCCAACTGTGTCGCCATCTGTGCCTTCTTGGTTCCAGCCAACTTGTTTTTAACCTTGCGGACAATGGTTTTTACAGGATTACAGCGTCCTCAATCTCAGGTGCAACAAGCAGCCGTTTTCGCCTGCATCCCGGCTGTAGTGATGATCCTTCACGTCTATACTTGGTTTATGATTGGCGTGGTAATGGCTCCTACTTACATCTTGTTATGGCTAGGAAGCACCGCTTTAAGCATCAATCTTTGGGCAATTATCCATCCCCAAAGCATGGTTCACTTATTCACAGCTTTATTAACGATGTTGCCGTTTGAAATCAGTACCTCATTGAGAAAATAGAGCCTTGCCTCTAAAATCACTAGTTAAAAGTCAGCCCCAACTAAGTTATGACCAATGACTAATCTATTGCATTCTGTCAATTGTGCGGTATTGCACCGCTTCGGCAATGTGTTGGGGTTTGAGGGTATCATCACCTGCAAGGTCAGCAATAGTGAGCGCTACCTTAAGAATGCGATCGCTTGCTCGTGCTGATAACCCTAATTTCCGAATCGCTGCTTCTAACAAACTGCGCGAGGGATCATCAAGTTGACACCAGTAGCGTAGATGATTACTCTGCATCTGAGCATTGCTTCGCACATCAGGCTCATCTTTAAATCGTTGATAAGTGCGATCGCGTGCTGCTTGTACCCGTTCCCGTACAGGTGTAGAATCTTCCCCAGTCGGCTGTCGCGTAATTTCCTCCGGCTTCAAGCGGTTAACCGCCACTTGCAAATCGATCCGATCCATCAAAGGACCGGAAAGCTTTGCCCAGTATTGTTCCCGATGTCGAGGTGAACAGGTGCAAGCTTGAATTGTATCGCCAAAATAGCCGCAAGGACAGGGATTAGTACTGGCAACTAAAGTAAACTGAGCGGGAAAGCTGACGGATTGCCTAGTGCGAGAAATCGTAACACGACCATCTTCCAACGGTTGACGCAGGAATTCCAACACATCACGCTTAAATTCTGTAAGTTCATCCAAAAACAAGATCCCGTGATGGGCTAAAGATATCTCCCCAGGACGTGGAAAGCTACCACCGCCTACCAAAGAGGGACCAGAGGCAGAGTGATGAGGACTGCGATAAGGGCGTTCTGTGCATAGTACAGCGCCGTAGCCATCGTTTCCCAAAGAACCTCTATCTTTAAGTAATCCTGCAACGGAATGGATTTGAGTCACTTCCAGCGCTTCGTCGAAGCTTAACGGTGGCAAGATCCCCGGCAGTCGTCGCGCCAACATCGTTTTACCACTTCCAGGTGGTCCGACAAATATGAGATTATGTCCCCCAGCCGCTGCAATTTCTAAAGCTCGACGCGCATGAGCTTGACCTTTAACATCTTTTAAATCAGGTCCTGTTAACTTAGTCTGAGCTAATGCCTGCAACCCATCAACTTTGACAGGTGAATAACGCTTCGGCTCATTTAAAAAGTCAGCAACTTGCCATAGATCTTTAAATCCGTAAACCGCCAATCCCTTGACAACGGCAGCCTCTCGTGCATTATCAGCCGGAACAACCAAACCCGCAATTCCTAACCGCGCTGCCGCTGCGGCAATTGGCAGCACACCCGCAACAGCACGCAAATTGCCATCAAGAGAAACTTCCCCTAAAAATAAATAATCTCCCAATAGTTCGGCACTAACCTGTTCCGATGCTGCCAGAATTCCGACACTGATGGGTAAATCAAAGCTAGGTCCTTCTTTCCGTAAGTCCGCAGGCGTCAGATTAATTACAATGCGACGCATAGGAAAGGCAAAACCTGCATTCTTCAGTGCCGCCTTGACTCGTTCTCGCGATTCTTGAACTGCCGTGTCCGGTAAACCCACGACGACAATTCCTGGCAAACCACCGGAAACATCCACTTCAACGCCTACTTTCACAGCATTAATGCCGACAATTGAAGCGCTCCAAACCCTAGCAAGCATAAATTTTATCACCCTATGACTTCAAGCGAGTATAGGGCTTGCAATCGAAGCCGCGAACCCGCAAAATTACCGAAATTGTGGGAATCATCAGTCGTGGCTCATTATTTGAATACATCCACCCCTTAAAATTGCACCAAGCGCATAGTTAATCGCTTTCATCAAAATCATTAAGAAGACACCGTATGAGCGAAACTATTTTCAGCAAGATTATCCGTAAAGAAATTCCAGCGGACATTGTTTATGAGGATGACTTAACACTTGCCTTTAGAGACATTACTCCTCAAGCACCCGTTCACATCCTCGTCATTCCCAAAAAACCGCTTCCCCAGTTGGATGCTGCCGAATCAGATGACCATGCACTGATGGGACATCTCCTCTTAACGGTAAAGCGTGTTGCCAAGCAAGTTGGTCTAGAAAACGGCTATCGCGTTGTGATTAACAATGGCCCAGATGGCGGTCAAAGCGTTAATCACCTACATTTACACATCCTGGGCGGCCGTCAAATGCAATGGCCACCAGGCTGAAGTGAGGACATCCCTACTGGTCAAATTAAAATAAATGTTTCAATCCCTTTACAAAATTTCATAAAGGAGATAGATTAAATACAGACAGACATC
>CADCTM010000916.1:0-1535 GCA_902805485.1 uncultured Coleofasciculus sp.
CCCCAATTGCCATTAGCAGCACGTAAATCTACTAAGCCATCGTAAACTAAATTTTCCTTCCCTGACACTTCAATAAAACCACCTTTTCCGCTTTCATAATTGCCTCTTGCAGTGGCATTTCCATAAAAAATAGTGGTTTCATCTGCCCAAATAATTACCTTGCCACCATTGCCGTCAAGCGCATCCGCATTAATAACTGAATTCTTGCTAACATAGGTATTACCTGCGTTTGGCACTCTTCCTTGACCTTTGTAATCTCCTCCAATTAATACTGTACCTGCGGCATTGATGCCAGAAGCGTTAATAATGGCATGGGAGATTTCTACTTTGTCACCTAAGACATTTATTGCGCCACCACTTTGACCAAAAACATTTAGACTACCAGAAGCAATAACGACTCCCCCTTGTGCTGGTATACTAATGCTTGAACCCGTGAGACTCACACTTCCGTTTGGGTTAACTCTAATCTCTGTGGCAGCGCTAAGATTTCCTCCCGTAATTAATCCAGGTAAGTCTGTTGGCGATATTTTAAGCGCTGTTGGTAGTTGACTATCTGTCATCGTTAGTATTGGTTCAATTTCTAGACTTAGCACCATTCCCTCCTGGCTAAGACGCACCACATTTTTTCCGGGTATTGCTGCTAAAGTAATATTGCCGCCGGATGCTGAAAGAGAACCTGTATTGAAAACATTTCCTCCAAGTAGGGTTAAATTCTGTCCTTCACCTACTGCCAAGTTGCCTGCGTTGACAATACTTCCTGGCTGAGTCATTGTAAAAGCAAAATGGTTAGGTTTGCCGATTAAGGCTTGATAGTTACTAACACCAGAAGCATTAAACCATCCCTCAGTAAAACCAATAGCATTAGCGGTAGTAGCAGTGAAACTTACGGGTACATCTAAACTGGCATTTTGTCCAAAAACTATCCCGGCAGGATTCATTAAAAATAAGTTAGAGTTACCGCCTGTAACCTGAATTAAACCGTTTATTATTGAAGCATTTCCTCCCACCACTCTACTGAGAATGTTATGAATCTGAGGATGAGAGAGGAAGTTAGCCGTTTCGTTAGAATTAAGGTCAAACTCCTGGAAGCTGTGGAAGAGATTTGTCCCATTTCCTGACAGTGTGCCGCCATCAATATCTAAGCGACTGCCATTCGGCGTAACAATTGTGCGCGTGCCATCTGGTGCAGCAATAATAGATTGAGCATCAAGCGGTTTAATATTAACTATTGCTACGCCAGAAAATATAACTAGTGGCAGAAGAAAATTGTGTCGGGTTGAGAGCATATTGAATTTTCCTTTGCTGGTAGATGAACAAAATTAGACCAATCGCACTTGATTTTTTTGAATGTAACCCCTGATGAACACAGATCAAATTAGATTGATCGCTTTGGTTCCGGTAAAATGCAAGAAGTCTATTTTAGAACGCTTGCTGATATGCATGATCTGAAATTGACAGAAAAAGAATATTTTCCTGAAAAAGCTTAGAGATATGATTAGGGAAGCTGGAGCCAATGTCCCAACTTAAGGAAGGGA
>CADCTM010000916.1:1545-6549 GCA_902805485.1 uncultured Coleofasciculus sp.
GTCAGTTAGAGCCTTGATGCGACCTCAAAATCGGCGTGAACAAATTGAACAAGTAGTAGTGACGGCACAACAGATGCGCGAAATTGAAGGGCGCATCTTTGAGGCAGGGATGCCTGTTGCGGCATTAATGGAAAAAGTTGCCGGATTAATTAGCGATCGCATTCAGGTACTTTATCCTTGCTCTGGGTCACGACGAGTTGGGGTATTGGTGGGACCCGGACATAATGGCGGTGATGCTTTAGTCGTGGCGCGTGAGTTGCATCTACTGGGCGATGATGTGTTGATTTATCGTCCAATTACCAAGCTTAAAGAACTAACGGCGCATCATGCTCAATATGCGGCAAGTTTGGGAATTCCTGTTTATGACCAGATTAAGCCCTTGTATAAGTGTGATTTGATTATAGATGGTTTGTTTGGCTTTGGGCAAACGCGGACGCTTTCCGGTGAGATTGCCGACGCAATTAATCAGTTAAATCAATGGTCGCAACCTGTTATTAGTATTGACCTGCCTTCGGGTTTACATACCGATACTGGGGAAGTCTTAGGAACCGCAGTCCGAGCGACTCAGACTTTATGTTTGGGGTTGTGGAAACTGGCGTTTTTGCAAGACCAGGCGTTGGAATATGTCGGGGAAGCTCAGTTGATTGATTTTGGCATTCCCCTGATGGATGTGTGGTCAATTTTGGGTGAGCCAGCACCCATGCAACGCATGACACCAACGGCAGTAAAAGCCTTGTTACCGTTGCCTCGTCCAGCGGTTACTCATAAATACAAGCAAGGGCATTTACTGCTAATTTGTGGCTCAAGAAAGTATGCAGGCGGGGCGATTTTAACGGGTTTAGGAGCGCGTGGCAGTGGGGTGGGAATGCTTTCGATTGCCGTGCCAGAATCACTCAAACCGTTACTAGTGAGTCATTTGCCAGAAGCCTTAATTATTGGTTGTCCAGAAACTCAAGACGGTGCGATCGCAAATTTGCCAGAAGCCGTTGATTTGAGTAAATATAATGCGATCGCTTGTGGTCCCGGCTTGACAAGCGAGGTAAAAGCTGTGGTACAAGCCGTATTAGCAGCCCAATGTCCTCTGATTTTGGATGCAGATGGCTTAAATATTCTTGCCGAATTGAAAACCATTCCCACGTTATTAAGGCGTCAAGCTGCTACGGTTTTAACGCCTCATGAAGGGGAGTTCAAGCGCTTATTTCCCGACTCATCGGCGTTGCTTCCTGACCGAGTTAGTGCTGTACGTAAGGCGTCGGGGTTAAGTAAAACCGTAGTGTTGTTAAAGGGAGCAAGAACTGCCATCGCTCATCCCGCAGGCTCTGTGTGGTTGATTCCTGAAAGCACACCAGCTCTAGCACGGGGAGGGAGTGGGGATGTACTAACAGGGCTTTTGGGGGGGTTGGTGGCGCAGCAAGCCGAGGGAGAGCAGTCTTTAGAAGCAATTGTTGCCATCGCAGCCTGGTGGCACGCCCAAGCGGCGATAACAGCAGCGAAGGAACGAACCGAGTTAGGGGTAGATGCCTTTACGTTGTCGCAGTATTTAATATCAGTAATGCGATCGCTAATCACGTAGGTACAAGTCGAAATACCGGGTTAGCTCAATTGAGCAATGAATAAAAATGTCAGAATAGCGCCTCTGTGCTGACCTGAAGAGTGCCAAACAAAGCATTACCATCATCAAAGAAGTCCAAAATTGCTCTCCTAAAATTGCACAATTTATTACACAATTTATTAAAGGTAGATGCTCTTTACTCTAAAGAAAAAAGTTCAAAAGATTGAGCGAACAAGAAACAGATATTATTGTCATCGGCAGTGGCATTGGCGGTTTGAGCTGTGCAGCGCTCTCAGCACGGTATGGCTTCGAGGTGACAGTCTGCGAAAGCCATTCAATTGCAGGTGGTGCGGCGCACGGTTTTGAGCGAAATGGATTTAAATTCGACTCTGGACCCTCGCTTTTCTCTGGCTTATCCTACAGTCCATCGGCTAACCCGTTGCGACAAGTTCTCGATGCCATTGGCGAGAAGTTGCCTTGCATCACCTACGATACTTGGGGTTGCTGCTTGCCGGAAGGAGATTTTGACACCTCAGTTGGGCCGGTGCAATTTTGCGAAGTTCTTCAAAGACTGCGGGGTGACAAAGCTGTTGCCGAATGGCTTAAGCTACAGCGTGTGATCGAACCCTTAGCAAGTGCGGCTGTGGCAATGAGTCCTGCTGCCTTACGCTTTGATCTGGGTGCTGCCATTACTGTTGGTCAATTTGTCCCGTCTTTAGTTCAGCATACAGCGAATATTGTTAAGCTCACAGGACCATTTAGCCGCATCATGGATGGTGTTGTTTTTGACCCATTTGCGCGCAATTGGCTCAACTTGCTGTGTTTCCTGTTGTCGGGACTTCCTGCTGATAGTACCAGTGCCGCAGAGGTTGCCTTTATGTTTGCC
Organism: uncultured Coleofasciculus sp.; assembly: GCA_902805485.1. GTDB lineage: Bacteria > Cyanobacteriota > Cyanobacteriia > Cyanobacteriales > Coleofasciculaceae > CADCTM01. The sequence continues at coordinate 3,984 of CADCTM010000916.1, forward strand.
GACTGGTATCGACCAGGTGTAGTCCTAGATTATCCCGTAGGTGGCAGTGGTGCGATCGTACAGTCCCTGGTACGGGGACTTCAGCGATATGGGGGGCAGATGATGCTCAATGCTCATGTCGAGCAAGTGCTTGTAGAAGGCAAGCGGGCGGTTGGTGTGCGTTTGCGGGGTGGCAAATTGCTCCGAGCGCGTCGAGCTGTTGTCTCAAATGCCTCAGTCTGGGATACGCTTAAACTGCTGCCATTCGGTGTACCAAAGCGGTTTCGGGCTTCACGGGCAGCAACGCCTGAGTGTGACAGCTTTATGCATCTCCACCTTGGCATTGAGGCACAGGGATTACAACCTAATCTTGCTTGTCATTACATCGTCGTTAATGATTGGGACAAAGGGGTGACGGCGCCTCAGAATGTTGTGCTAATATCAATTCCCTCGGTTCTCGACCCTTCCCTGGCTCCACCAGGAAAGCACGTCATCCACGTCTATACGCCTGGTAACGAGCCGTATGATCTGTGGCGCGGGATGGATCGCCAAAGTGAGGAGTATGCCAGCTTAAAGCGCTTGAGGGCAGAAGTGATGTGGCAAGCTTTGGAGCGAATTATTCCCGATGTGCGATCGCGTTGTGAGGTGACGCTGGTTGGCACGCCACTGACTCACGAGCGCTTTCTGCGACGGCATCGCGGTTCTTATGGCCCAGCAATTCGGGCAGGAGTTGGCTTATTTCCGGGACCTGGCACACCCTTACCAGGACTGCTGTGTTGTGGAGATTCAACATTTCCTGGCATTGGTCTACCCGCTGTCGCCGCTAGCGGTATGATTGCAGCGAATACCCTTGCATCTGTGAAAAAGCAGATGGAAATGCTTCAAGATATTGGGTGTATCACTTAGTTGTTGAGGTTGATTAATCAGCATTATGTCCCTTCAAGTTTATGGAATACCAAATTGCGGCACTTGCAAGAAGGCACTCATGTGGCTCCAAAATCATGGAGTTGAGTATGAGTTTATTAATACGAGGGAAAATTCGCCAACTGCTGAGAGCATCCAAAGTTGGGTGGAAGCATTAGGGGCAAAGTCGATGCGTAATACCTCTGGTCAATCTTATCGGGCGTTGGCGGAGGAGAAGCAGAGTTGGACAGATGAGCAGTGGGTTGAAGCGTTTGCTGAGGATGCGATGCTGCTGAAGCGACCACTTTTTGTTAAGGAGGGAACAGCAGTTTTGGTTGGGTTTCGGGCAACAGAGGATGTGATGCGAGAAAAATTAGGGTTGTAGCCGAAACTTGCTGATCCGGTCTAAATTCGGCAACTGTTTGGCATCATAAACAAGTACCGCTTGCTGATTGCAAATGTATCTCTATAATTTATTAATTGAGATGCCTTTACAAAGAAGTTACTGTTATGACAGAAGCGAGAAATGTCCTAGGAAAAGAGCTGCAAACTTGCTGTACTTCCCCGATGACTGGATATTATCGGGATGGGAAATGTAGCACTGGCGCTGGAGATGTGGGCGCACATATCGTTTGCGCTCAAGTTACTGAAGAGTTTCTGACCTTTAGCAAGTCTAAGGGAAATGATTTGAGTACACCTGTTCCCGCGTTTAATTTTCCAGGTTTGAAACCAGGCGACTGCTGGTGTTTGTGTGCGTCTCGTTGGAAAGAGGCGCTGGATGCTGGCGTTGCACCTCCCGTAAATTTATCAGCAACTCATGCCTTAGCGGTGGAATATGTTTCGTTGGATGAACTCAAGCAACACGCGCTCGACCTTAGCTAAAATCCTGTCCTGAAATATAAAAAACGTCTTTCAAAGATTATTTAGGAGTCAGTACGCGCCATGCAATAAAAGTCGTAAAAGTTACATAGCCAATTACTGTTACCCAATCTTGCCAACGCTCAGAAATCATCAAATCTTCCTTACTTAGAACTATTGAATAACTGTTATTTTACAGATCTATGTCTTAATTGAGTTGACGAGGGGCAAATTAAGCATTATTTCTGAAAGAAACGACAAATCAGTTCACCCGCACCATTGGGTTGAAACGGCACAATTCCATTTTTGCCAACCCGAATGCGATCGCGACAATTATAGACCTCTACGGGTTGTTTCACACGATCAATACTAACGATTGCCCTGTACTCCCAGTAATTCTTAGCACTGCGTTTGATACTCAAAATACAAATTTCGTGATTATTTTGAAGTGAACCGCCAACGGAAGCGCTATTTCGACAAAACGAAGCTTGAGCTGGGAATGGCAAAGCAACCGATAACATCAAAAATAGCAGTAGGGATATTAATTTAACTAAAACAGGAGGCGTCATGACTTCACAAGCCGCAAGAGTAAATGAACGGGTACTGGTTGCAGGTGCGACAGGCGGGGTTGGACAGCTAACTGTAGCCATGTTACTGGAGAACGGCTTTTCCGTACGCGTTCTGGCTCGGAGTGCTGAAAAAGCGGAAAAAATGTTTGATAATCAAGTGGAAATTGCCGTTGGTGATATCCGAAATCCTACTACCCTACCTGCTGCTACAGAGAATATTAGCTACATCATTTGTTGTACCGGGACGACGGCATTTC
>CADCTM010000917.1 GCA_902805485.1 uncultured Coleofasciculus sp.
TGTCTTGGAGCTGCGGCAGATTCTCCGGAGTTGGTAAATCAGATTTATAATTGGCTAACAGATGACAGGCGTTAAAAAATAGAATACATTAGCCTCGCATCACAGTTACCTGATTGAAAGCCAAGCGATCAATATTAAAACAGGCTGAAACTTATGCTAAAGTCAGGAGTCATTGATTATTAGTCTTGCTGCTAAAAGCTAGGGAGAAAAAGCGCCTCTTTTGGAGCTAAAGCAGCGACAATATAACTAGAGTCTGGGTGTCTCATAGTGTCAGGGCTTAAAGACGTGGTGAAAGCAGCCATCGTGCCGCAACACGATCTTGAAGCAAAGCAATTGCTATGTTTTAGTTATTAATTATGAGTGGTCAGTGATCGTGAAGACCAGTAGCGAGTTAACGCAACAGTCCCAACTCGAACCTCAGGGCGAGCCTCCCAGCGGCACGCCGAGAAAACTGTCACAGGTGTTGTCGCGCCTAAAACAGCTTGGTAGCTCGAAGTTACTGCGTCCGGCATTGCTAGGCAGTCTAGCGATCACAGGCTTGCTCCTGGGTGGTCGGCAGCTCCGCTTCCTACAGCCAATGGAGTTGAGTGCCTATGACAAGCTAATGCAGGTACGACCAGCTTTACCGCCCGATCCCCGGCTGCTGATTGTGGAAGTTACCGAGAGAGATATCATGTCTCTCAAAAGTTACCCAATTACTGACGAGGTGATGACTCAGCTTCTCAGTAAACTGGAGCAAAATCAAGCCACTGCGATTGGATTGGATATTTATCGGGATATTCCGCAGCCACCGGGACACGCTGAATTATTGAACCTGCTGAAAAAAAGCGATCGCATCATTCCCATCTGTAAACTCAGTGATGCCGATAGTCCAGGAAATCCCCCACCCCCAGGTCTCCCAGAGTCGCGTGTTGGCTTCGCGGACTTGACACCCGATGACAATGGCGTTGTCCGACGGGCGCTCTTATTTGCTCCACCTCCTGCCAACTCTCGCTGCACTATCGACACCTCCTTTAGTTTTCAGCTAGCACGAAAATACCTGGAAAAAAAGGGCGTTAAGCTTGACTTAGTTGAGCAAAAGCGCTTCAAGCTGGGCAAAGGATTTAAGCCCGAATGGAAGACGCAAGAATTGCTAAAGCTAGGGAATGTCATTTTACCGCCGCTTGAGCGCAGCGACGGTGGCTACCAAAACGCCCCAACTGGCGGCTACCAACTTTTATTAAATTACCGGGGAAATGCTCTTGCCCGGAGCGTGACCATAAGTGATGTTCTCAACGACCGAGTTGACCCCAAGTGGATCAAAGACCGCGTTGTCATCATCGGTGGCACTGCGCCCAGCCTAAATGATACCTTCTACACACCCTACAGTTCCGGTCTGCAAAGCTCCCAAAAAATGCCGGGAGTGGAGGTGCATGGTCAAATCGTCAGTCAACTGATCGGTACTGCCCTCGATGGACGCCCCCAATTTTGGTTTTGGTCAGAGTGGGCAGAAATCTTATGGATATGGGTTTGGGCATTGACAGGCGGCATCCTCGTGCGAGTTATCCGTCATCCTGGGCAGTTGGTACTAGCTGAAGGCGGTGCCGTGGCAGTGTTGCTCGGAACATCGGTAGTCGTGTTTTTGGGTTCTGGATGGATACCTGTCGTCGCACCGGCTCTCAGCTTAATTACCGCCGCTACAGGCATCATTGCTTACAGCGTCTATGAGGCGAAACAAGAAGCAGATTATATTGCTCTTAAAGTTAAGGAACAAGAAGAAAATATTGCCCTATTGCAAACGCTCTTAAAAGATAGAACTTCTTATTCCTCAACGATTGAATCAGATTTAGACCTGGACGACAGCGAAACAGCGATCGCTTCGGATGCTTCAGAAGGCGATGGAACCGCGATTTGGACTCCAGATGATCGTCCCATCCCAGTGCCTAGGACAGACAAACTAAACGCTAATCTCCTGCGCGGACACTACAGAATTAACCGGACTTTAAGCGCTGGGGGGTTCGGCGTTACCTACTTGGCACAGGATACTGACCGACCTGGTGAACCGCAGTGCGTTGTCAAGAAATTGAAACCTGCGCGTCAAGATGATCAGTTCTTAACTATTGCCAAACGCTTGTTTGAGACCGAGGCAGAAATCTTAGAAAAACTAGGGGTTCATCCTCAAATTCCTCGCCTCTTGGCTCATTTTGTCGAACGCCAGGAATTTTATCTCGTCCAAGAATTCGTTGACGGTCATACCATCACCGATGAACTGCCAGTGGATAAGCGACTTCCAGAAGCCCAAGTTGTGCAGTTACTCAAAGATGTCTTAGAAATTCTGGCATTTATCCACGAACACAGGGTAATCCACCGCGATATTAAACCCGGTAATATCATGCGTCGTCACCATGATAATAAAGTTGTCCTCATTGACTTTGGGGCAGTAAAACAGATTCAACCCCAACAACGAAGTGACCAAGAAGAAATTACAGTAGCGATCGGGACTCGTGGTTATGCGCCGCCAGAGCAATATGCGGGACATCCAAGTTTCAGTAGTGATATCTATGCCCTAGGCATGATCGGCATTCAAGGGCTTACAGGCATCGCTCCCTCCCAACTCAAACTTTCTGAGGAAACGGGGGATATTAGCTGGCGTCATCTTGCGAATGTCAGTCCAGAACTTGCCCAGATAATCGATCAAATGGTGCGTTACCATTTCCCTGCAAGATATCAGACAGCGGCTGAAGTTATGGAACACTTGCGTAAAATTTAGACAATTATAATTCTACCTAACTACGGAATAACAGCATCATTTCTCCCAATATTAGAAATCACTAGAGGTTGCATCGGGAGAAACTCAGCTAACCCTAAATAGCGAATTTCTTGGGGCGTAATTTCAAACCGACAAGCTAATACTTCAACACCTTGAGCAACTGCCTCTCGCAATAATTCACCATACAGTGGATCAGCGCCATCGCACGGAGCAAAATGCGTACAGTCGCCGCGATTAATAAAATAAAGCATTACAGCTCGTGCTTGGGGAACCAGTGCCATCAGTTCTCGCAAATGCTTTTGTCCGCGAGTCGTTACTGTATCCGGAAATAACGCTACATTTCCCTGCGATAATGTTACACTTTTGACTTCTAAATAGATTGGGCGCTCAACGTAATCTGCATTTTCTAACAAGTCACTTGTAAGTAAAAAATCTACACGACTTTTCAATTGCTTACCATAAGGAACCTCGCCGCGAATCGTGTTATAATTAGCTAATTCCGGAAATAATCGTTGTTCTAGAGCTAACTTAATAATCCGATTTGGTACTCCCGTATTGACGCCTACCCAGGTCGGTTGTGTATCATTGACCTGAATCATTTCCCAAGTATAAGACAACTTTCGTTTTGGATTATTACTACGAGAAACCTGCACCAAACTCCCAGGAGTTGAAACTCCAGTCATTGGGCCAGTATTTGGACAATGAGCCGTAATTAATTCTCCAGATACTAACTCAATATCGGCAAAAAAACGCTTATAGCGTCTGATTAAAATTCCCAATTCAAGCGTTGGGTAGCTGTAAATCAAATTATTAATCACGTAATGGCATTGAGTAAATTAAGGGTAGCTTGACCGTAAAAGTCGTGTTTTCAACAACACTTGTCACAGTAATTTCTCCTTGATGTAGCTCCACGCATTGTTTAACAATGGCTAACCCTAATCCCGTTCCCTGAATCGTACCAACATTATTAAGACGATGGTGATGATCGGATGGGTAAATTCAATCAACTCCCGATTCTGAAGCTCCTGTTCGCTGTAGCCTAACATCTCTGGCAGCTTAGGATTCGTTCGGATCACCCGTCCGTCCAAGCTGGTTTGGGCAATCCCAATTCCAGCACCTTCAAATATTGCCCACAATTGTTCTTCACGACTACGCAAGGCTTTCAAAGTCTGCTTCTAATCACAGATATCAGTGCAGATTCCTAATACAGACTCTGTAAAACTATTACCTGTTAACTTTGGGACAAAACGGGCTTGGTAATACTTCAGACCAGACGGGGTAAGATAACTGAACTCAATCACCTGTTGCTGTCCCGTTTCAAAAACCCCTCAAATCACCTAATCCCAAAGGGATAAGTTAGGTTATGCAATCCCTATCTGAAGATTGGTTTTACCGCGTTGGCGGCAACTAGTTCTTCTATCCCCGCGCTGATTTCTTCAACAGTTGTGAGTGCTAGTTCCTGTTGTTCAGTTGCGGGCAATTCGTCAGCACCCCGCCGCCCCGCCATAAGCGATAACGAAGCGCTGCCGCCAAGGGCACGCATATCGTGTATTTGAACAAGCAAGTCATCCTGGTTCACGCCAGTTCTCCTTATCGGTGCTTCTTCACTCACTTGTAACGTTTGACTGACATACCTCGCTTCCCACTTTTTCTAGTTTGACCTTAATCGTTCAAATTTTTCTGCTTATGCAAGCGCATTGTGCTTTGTCAACAGCCCTCTGAGCATTGTCGATAGAGTCTGAAATTATTTTAATTGGCTGATTTGTTGCCCATTGGCTGAATCTGCCTGAAGAGTAGCAACGAATTCAGGATTAAATAGTATGAGTTACTGGAGTCATTTTTAACCATTTGTGAGTGAAAAGCAGAAGACCGTTCGTTCCTTGTCAGGCATTGCCGGAATTGTGGCAGTTGCCACGTTAATTAGTAAAGTATTTGGGTTGGTGCGCCAGCAAGCAATCGCAGCAGCGTTTGGTGTTGGTGCTGTGGTAGATGCCTACAGCTATGCCTATGTGATTCCTGGCTTTTTGTTGATTTTACTCGGTGGCATCAACGGACCGTTTCATAGTGCGATCGTTAGTGTAATCGCCAAGCGAGACAAATCGGAAGCTGCTCCCATCGTCGAAACCATCACAACCTTGGTGGGCGCAATCCTACTCCTCGTCACAGTAATTTTGGTTGTCTTTGCTGGCTTCTTCATCGACGTGATCGGGCCGGGGTTAAGTCAGGAAGTGCGGACGAATGCCGTCTTACAACTCCAAATCATGGCACCGATGGCTGTCCTCGCCGGACTAATTGGTATTGGCTTTGGCACCCTCAACGCTGCTGATATGTATTGGCTGCCTTCCGTCAGTCCTTTATTTTCTAGCATCACCTTAATTGGCGGACTAGCGCTTTTAGGGCTGCAACTTGGCAACCAAATTAGCAGTCCGAAATATGTCCTACTTGGCGGAATGGTACTCGCTTGGGGAACATTAGCGGGCGCGCTCTTACAATGGTTAGTGCAGCTTGGGGCACAGTGGAAGGCGGGTTTGGGACGCCTGCGCTTGCGGTTTAACTGGAAGTTACCGGGAGTGGATGAAGTTCTCCGAGTTATGGGACCGGCAACCCTTGCTTCCGGGATGTTCCAAGTTAACGTCGCTACAGATTTATTTTTTGCCTCCCCCATTCAAGGCGCAGCGGCGGCGATGGGTTATGCTGGGTTACTGATCCAAACCCCTCTAGGCATCATCTCCAACGTTATTTTAGTACCCTTACTCCCGGTATTTTCCCGCCTCGCCGATCCTCAAGATTGGCCGGAACTTAAGGTCAGAATTCGTCAGGGATTACTCCTCACTGCCTTGACAATGTTACCTTTAGGTGCATTAATGATTGCCCTAGCTGTCCCAATTGTCCAAATCATTTATCAGCGCGGTGCCTTCCAAAATCAAGCATCTCAACTCGTCGCTTCCTTGCTGGTTGCCTACAGCGTTGGGATGTTTGTCTACTTAGCGCGGGATGTTTTGGTGCGGGTGTTTTACGCTTTGGGAGATGCTGAAACGCCGTTTCGCATCAGTGTTGTGAATATTTTCATCAATGCCATCCTGGATTATCTTCTAGTTCAGCGTTTCGGTGCGCCTGGATTAGTATTAGCTACTGTTGGGGTAAACTGCACTTCCACGATCGCACTTCTTTGGTTATTGAATCGGAAATTACACGGTTTACCTTTGCGAGAATGGAGTTTTCCGGTTTTGGGTTTAACGGGTGCTAGTGTTGTTGCTGGATTAGTGAGTTGGGGAGTTAGCTTTGAGTTTCAAAAAATTTGGAGTACTGAGACGTTACTTTTACAATTGCTACAAGTGAGTGTATCGGGATTAGTTGGTTTAGTAATTTTTGCTTTAATTGCCACACAGATGAAGTTGCCAGAAGTGGATATCTTTGTTGCCCGTTTGCGTCAGAAGTTTGGTCGATAAACAAGATGTTTTGTTTAACTCTCTTTTGATAGAGGTGTAACTTGGGAAAACGCCAATTCATCTTTGCGTTAGTTCTACTTTCCCTCGTTGGAATTGTCGCTATCGCTTATTACTTACAGCAAGCAGTTGACGAGCAATGTACGGGAGTCGGCTATCTCCCGGAAAACCAGCCTACTATTAGCATCCACCCTATCAAAGTTGTCGTTGATCCATTTCAGGGTCAGCATCAAGTGTACGGAATTTTTAGGATGGAGAAAGAAAAAAGTCCTTCCAGTCAACCCGTCGTGCTAACAGTAACTCATGTGGGTAAGTACTGTGAATTAACAAATTATATCGGTCA
>CADCTM010000918.1:0-6165 GCA_902805485.1 uncultured Coleofasciculus sp.
GCCACAAATGCACCAAGTAACTTCCAATCGCTCTACAAATCAAGGTTTTGCAGGATTCTCACAGATAACCTCATGGTTCGCCCTCGTTGAGGCTTGAAGCAGCCTAACTAATTGATCCCTGTTCAACCTACCTAATATCTCAACCCGCCTGGTCGCTATTCCTAACACCCTGTTCCACAACTTCCCGCACCCGATAAATTGGTCTGCCTTGAGACTCGTGATAAGTTCGCATCATCAATTCACCCAATAAACCAAAACAAAATAACTGTACTCCCGTTAACAATAAAACCACTGCCAAAATTAATAAAGGGCGATTACCAATACTTTCTCCAAACCCCAACTTGAGAACAGTAAGATACAGTCCTAAACCGATTCCTGATGCCGTCGAAATAATTCCTAACAGCCCAAAAACGTGCATCGGGCGTGTGAGAAACTTCTTCATAAAAAAGACCGTAAGTAAATCCAGCACAACCCGGAAAGTACGCCCCAACCCATACTTACTTTGTCCATGACGGCGGGCATGGTGACGCACTGGTAATTCGGTAATTCTTGCGCCTTCAATAAACGCCAAAGCGGGTAAGAAGCGGTGTAATTCCCCGTAGAGGTTCATGTCGGCAACTAATTCTGAGCGATAGGCTTTAAGAGAACAGCCGTAGTCATGGAGTTGTACGCCGGTCGTCTGGGCAATTAGCCAATTGGCAATTTTTGAGGGTAGTAAACGAGTTAATGCCGCATCTTGGCGATTTTTGCGCCAACCACTCACCAAATCGTAGCCTTCTTCTAGCTTGGCAAGCAGCATCGGTATGTCAGCAGGATCATTTTGCAAGTCACCATCCAATGTAACGATCGCATTTCCCCTAGCATAATTAAAGCCTGCTGCCATTGCCGCCGTTTGCCCGTAGTTGCGCCGCAACAGTACGCCTCGCAGATGAGGGGTTTTTAGGGATAATTCTTTCAGCAGTTGAGCGGAACCATCTTGAGAACCATCATCCACACAAATTAATTCGTAGTTCAATTGTGCCTGAGAAAGAGTCGTTGCGATCGCTTCAATCAGATGGGGCAAACTCTCCACTTCGTTGTAAATTGGCACAACTACTGATACTTCGGGTCTTGCTTCAATTGCCGCCAAATCTTGGGCGCTTGCTTGTAGTTGTTTAAGTAAAGAAATGTCCATCTAATGCGTCGGTGCGTGTAAATTTAGTTCGTATCTTGGTTAATTGGCAATCCTCTGCCGGAGAAGAATCACTGAGCAATGTTATCCCAACATTCACGACAGGATAATTAAGCGACTTCGCTTCATCCCTCACAATTGAACACTATTTATGTCTCTTATTGCGATCGAGGCACTCCTGAAGAGTAATAGTAATAGTAAAAGGAAACACAAGCGAAATTGTGGTGATTCTAGGCATCTTCAGGAACTGTCCCAAGCACAATAATATCGTGCCCTGACCTGAATATTATTGTGCCCTTACCCTGTGTTCAGCTCAGAGCCAGATTATCTCGATGAATAACCGTTTCTGCGCCCGAATAGCCTAAAATCGCGGGAATTTCCTCAGATTGACGACCTCGAATCTGCTGGAGTTCATTACTGCTGTAGTTAACAAGCCCTCTAGCAACTTCTACACCATTGCTGTCACACAACTGCACAGCATCTGATGAGCGAAAATTGCCTTCAATGCGGGTAATTCCAGCCGCTAACAGGGACTTACCTGATTTAACAATCGCGGCAATCGCTCCTTGATCCAGATAAAGCTTCCCACTTGGGACTAAACTGTGGGCAATCCAGCGTTTGCGAGCTTTGTCAGTCCGAGGTTGCGCCTCAAACTGGGTTCCCAAAGGTTCGCCTTGCAAGATTTTTTCAATGGTTTCCGGGCGTCGTCCTTCGGTGATTACTGTCCTAACCCCGGCACTCGTGGCGATTCGGGCTGCGGCAATTTTAGTCACCATGCCACCCGTACCCCATTGAGAGCCGGATTCGCCCGTTTGTACCTGTAATTCTTCTAATTCCTCCATCCGATTCACTAAGGTAATTGGTTGGGCATCGGGGAAGGCACGAGGATCTGCTGAGTAAAGTCGGTCTACATCGGTGAGGATAAATAACCAGTCGGCTTCAATTAAACTGGCTACCAAGGCGCTGAGAGTGTCGTTATCACCAAACTTTAGTTCCTCGACAGCTACGGTGTCGTTTTCATTGACTACGGGGATGACTCCCAGTTGTAGCAGTTCTTGGAACGTGGCGAAAGCATTGACGTAGCTGCTTCGTTGTACAAAATCGCGTCGGCTCAGGAGAACTTGAGCGATCGGTTGAGAGAGACTGGTGAAAAAATCATCATATACTCGCATCAATCGCCCTTGACCGACTGCTGCAACGGCTTGTTTAAGTGCCATTGTTTGGGGGCGTGACTTTAATCCTAGCCGCGCACAGCCAATGCCGACAGCTCCAGAGGTAACTAGTACAACGCGATGACCTGAAGATCGCAGTTGGGTGAGCGTTTCAACTAGTTTGGCAATGGTTGAGATTGCTAGTTGACTTGTTGTAGGTTGAGTAAGGCTGGATGTACCAACTTTGACAACAATCGTTTGATTAGTCATTGGTCATTAGTCATTAGTCACAATCGTTAACTCATCGGTTGCCTCAGTGGTCATTATGCTATCTCTTACATAATCTGGTGTTGCTGAAATCTTGCGCTGATTTTTAGTGTCGGGGTAATGTCATCACCTTGGCTCCGGCTGTGCTTACCCCTACTGCCCTAAAAAATTATAGAGCGCCTAGTTCCTATATTTTGGAAGCAGGCGCTCTACAGAGATTAATCTTAGGTTTTATATATTTAGGGTCTTTATATCGGCTGACCCCATTTCAACCAAGATCTATACTGCCAGAAACTTTTGAGAGAACTGGTTTTCCTAATGTTTTCTTTATATTTCCGTTTGTCTTGATTCATCAGGTTTCTTGAAGTTATGTTGCACTGCCGTAAGGGGCACCCCTAAAGCTTGAGACACCCAAACTTCAAAGTCACGGGTTGGGTTGGAGGGGTTAGTAATACCAGGATCGAGCATCGGTTCAACAAGAATGGTGAACATTCCTAGGCGGTTGCCTGCCAGGACATCGGTGAATAAGCGATCGCCTACCATTGCCACCTGTTCCACGGGAAGATTCATCGCTTGGGCGGCTTTTTTCAACTTTCGTCGCGAAGGCTTACGTGCCCCTAGCATATAGGGCAAATTAAGGGAATTCGCAATACTACTGATCCGAGCTTGACTGAGGTTATTACTCACCAGCCATACTGAGGCAACAGGTTTGATTTGCTCCACCCACTGCCTCATTTCATCAGATGCTTGAGCGACTCTCAAGGGCACGAGAGTATCATCAACATCCAGCACTAAACCCTTGAGCTGATAATGCTGTAGGATATCTGGGGTCAGACTTAATATTGGCCCCCCAAGAATTAGGTCAGGTTGTAAGTTTGTAATCCAAGACATCAGTAGTTAGTTGCCGTAAGCTTGCTTTTTTGTCGGCCAAAGGGCTGGCAATTTGACAGGTTTATCTTGTTATCTTGATCGCCCTTGCCTTTGTCTAGGGTACTGCCGTATAGGGTTGAGTGTCCTCAGTTAATACTCGCAATTTAGCCACTTATGCTTGAGCAGATTAATTACTGAAGTTTGCCGCACTAAGTAACATTTCTTAATTAACTAGAAGGAGATGGCTTGGGCTGGGCTTCCACTTGTTTACGAATTGCCAATTGAGCGGCTTGGTGGGCGGCTAAAGTTTTACTAAAAAAGTGAGTGCCGTCGTACCGGGCAACAAAAAAGAGATAATCCGTATTTTCAGGATACAGAGAGGCCTTCAAGCTAGCTATACCCGGACTGGCAATTGGGGTAGGTGGTAGTCCTGGGTTGAGGTAGGTGTTGTAAGGAGAAGGCGTTCTTACCTGAGCATAGGTTAGAGGCTGGTCAACAGTTTGTCGAATACCCAGCCCATACTCAACCGTTGGATCGGTTTCTAACCTCATTCCTTGCCGCAAACGGGCGGTAAAAACACCGGCAATGCGGGGACGTTCAGCAGGAATTACGGCTTCTTTTTCGACGATACTGGCTAATGTTACCCACTGAGCGAGGTTGAGTTTGGTTTGTTTTTGCCCTTGTTGATAAATCGGCAGTCCCACTTGCTCAAAGCGGTTGAGCATTTGCTCGATGACTTGTTGGGGAGAAACGCGATCGCTTGACAACTGATAAGTATCTGGGTATAAATACCCTTCCAGGTGAGGGATACCATCTGGCAACCAAGGGTACTTGTCTTTGGGAATTTGAGTCACTGCTGTGAGAAATTCCTCAGCTTTGAAATACCCCAAAGATTCAAAGTAGGTTGCCATCTGCGTCAGTGACCACCCTTCGGGAACCGTGAAGGAAAGCTGCATCACTTCACCCGCCCAAATTTTTTCGGCGATGGACGAAAGTGGCTCAGTGGGCGACAGCTTGTAGGTTCCGGCTTTATAGCCACCTTCGCGGTTTTGTAGTTTTAGCCAATACGTCCAAAGTCTCCAAGCATGGGAGGAACGGATCAAACCCTCCGCTTCCAGGTTTTGACCAATTTGCTGCGCCCCGGTTCCTGGAGGGATTTGAATTTGTACCGCTTTTTTGACTTCCGAGTTAGAGGAGCGGTCTGAAGAGGGTGGTGACTGCACCCAACTCCACCACGCCCAGCCTTGCCATGCACAAACGCCCAATGTTAGTGGCAACAGGACAAGATAAAATGACCACTTAGAGATGCTTCTAACAGCTTTCATGAGTTGGTGCAGTAAACAACCACTCTCCCTTCACACTTTGATATATGAGCGCGAAACGAGTGTTACTCTTCATCGAGATCGTTAAACAGCCATTCATTAAGAATGGGCTGCACTTTTTGAATTTCCTCTGGTGAGAGGAGTTCCGCTTGACCTGCTTTGTTCCGTTTTGCGGGAAATAGCAGAGGATCGAGGGGAGTGTAAACTTCGTACTTTTGTTCTTCATGATAGAAGCTCGCAAGAAACATCAGCTCCTCCGGCTCAAGTTTGACATCATCCTCTTCAATTTCAATTGTGAGAATGTCATCCTCGTCCACATCATCCATCGATGGGAGTTCACCCGCGACAGTTAGTGTAAAGGCAGTACGCTTTAGGACGAGATTTTGCTCGGCGAGAACCGCTTGGGCATCCGAGAAAACTAGGTCAATCTCAGCATCGTCTTCGAGGAGGGTAGCGTCAGTTGACTCTTCGTCTTCCTCGTCATCCCAGGCGACAATTTCTACGGGTGTGTCCACAGGCATAAGCAGAAGGTATTCGGAACCTTCTACGTCTAGGGAATGCTCAATGGAACAATTCAAGTGTCGCCCGGATTCATCTGTCAGAGTGACGAACTCGTTACTGGAATGCCCATTCTCTTGGGGTAATTCAGATGAGAACATGGCAGATTATGCTTCTATCAAGACTCTTAGGGGATAGGGAAACCGCCAACCTCACCGTTATAATACGCTGGGGAGTAGGTCGCAAACATCAGGATATCACGGCATAGGATTCGGAAATCACCGTTCTTGAGTCTGGTATAAAAATTAAAACAAGACTGCTCGATTAATCCAGTCAGCGCTTAACTTGTATGACTATCCAGAATACAACTTCAGTTCTGGGGTAGATCTGTTTCTAAAACAAGTATGCGTGCTTCGTATTCTGCCAGATCTATGCTCATTTCTCTCTCCCCAGCTTCGACTGCATCGCCGCTTATCGAGTCGTGCCAGATACCAGCTTTGGGAAAATGGGGGATATGGTATTGCGGTAAGACGCTATCTGAGAAGTTTGCCACTACGACTACACGGGAGCCTTGCTCCTGCCAACGGGTGTAGGCTAGCACTTTAGCCTCTGGATTTTCATGAAAAAAGTCAATGTTGCTGCTAGAAAGAGCAGGATTTTGCTTACGTAGAGCAATCAGTTTTTTGTAATATTCAAATAAATCCTGATTCAACTCTTTTTCTAATAACGTCCAAGCAATTTTTTTTGGTTGAGTGACTGTTTTACTTTTGCCCTTGTGTTCACCGAACTCTTCGCCCATCCAAAGCATTGGCACACCCCTTGCCGTCATTAATAGAACAGCGGCTAATTTGGCGCGTCTAATCTAAACTTTAGATAGATTCTTTAA
>CADCTM010000918.1:6175-6460 GCA_902805485.1 uncultured Coleofasciculus sp.
GCGTTGGATTTATCACTATTAGCTATTACTTTGCTGCACTGATATTTTAGTTACATCGTTAGTTTAGATTCACAAATTGAGCAGCCGCCTTCAGAATTTATTGATTTCAAGTTTATTTCATCTGGCTGCTGCTATTAAGCGAGTAATGAGACTTAGTTTACTGCCAAACTAAAACTTTTGCTTCGTAGCCTCCCAGATCAATCAGGATGCCATCTTCTCCAGCTTCTATGTCATAGTTTGCTGTCCATTCATGCCAAGTCCCTGCTTCTGGGAAGTTAGGAACAT
>CADCTM010000919.1 GCA_902805485.1 uncultured Coleofasciculus sp.
GAAAATATAGCACCGCTTCGGGTTGCGAAGTTTTTACTAGGATCATCGAGCCAAGTTTCAAACATACAGGTATTAGTGAGATTAGCAGACGTAAGAGTTGCGCCCTTTAAGTTAGCACTAGACAAGTCTGCTCCTTCTAAGCTCGCGCCAGTAAGATTAGTATTTGATAAATTAGCACTCCTAAGATTAGCAAGCGAAAAATTTGCATTCTGGAGATTTGCGCTAGCCAAATTTATCCCAATCAATTCAGTTTTTGATAAATTAGCTAGCGACAAATTTGCCTCAGCAAGCATCACTTGATTGAGGCAAGCTTCTGTAAGTTGTATTTTTGCCAAACTCTGTCTTGCTCGTTGCCAAAAGGCTGTAGGAGAAAGCGGTGTTATTCGATTGATAAAACTTAATAGCTGGTCAGCATCAAACTCCTCTGAAATATCAGGATTACCGCAAGGATAGAACGAAATTTGTGCCTCTCGTGCGCTTGAACACAGAAGTAAAAAGACATTCAGTCCGACAGCAGCATCAATTTGTAAGAGATTTAAAGAGCGCTCAAATGCTTGCAACTGGGAATGAGCCGCTTGAGGAATTCCTTCCTCCAACCAACGCCCACGACAGTAAGCACGATAGAAGCGATAGAGGCGTTTAAAGAGGATTGAAAAAGAGAAAGCCTTGGGGTTACGCTGTTGCGATCTTCTTAGACGCTCAATCACAAGGACTTCAATTTGGGCAGATAAAAGCCCATGCCCTAACAACGAGTATAAGTGTTGAGCAACGTTGCTCAATGAGTCGATCGCAAACGTTAATTCACCATACTGGTCTTTAACTTGCTCAGTAATCGCTTGAAGTTGAGCCGCAATTTCTTCGGCTGCTAAGAATTCTCCCAAACTCAGATGAGAAAACTCAAGATTCAGCCGTTGTGCTTCGTCCGTTGTTCCCTCACCAAGGCGATGAGAGGATGGCAGAAGCGACTGAGGCGTTTGTTTCCAGTACCGCCTCTGCACTTGTGACGGGGATCGGAAAAAAAGCGCAGGGAGTCGTTGAGTCAAGATATCATTGCTCGCTGAAGTCATCAATTCGGGAAGAGCGACTTGGTATTTTTGGTATTGACCAATTTGAATAATTTTGAGAGCAGCGACTTGCATTTGGTGGCGCAAGTCTTCGGGATAACGACCTTCAAGAAGATTTGCGATCGCCTCAGTCGATCGACTAGCATGAGCCAGACCTTCTCGAATCAACTCCGGTAAACCCCCACTCTGGGTTGTCGGTTCTCCTAAGACCCAGCGGCAAATCCGGTCATATATTTCAAACGTTACCTGAGTAACAGGAGTTTGAAATATCGTTTCATCAACCCAGGCATCTCGATGTAAGATTCCCACAAGATAAAGCATCATCGGTCGCGTCAATAAAGCCGCTAAGTCTTTAGTGGTTCTCGATTGCTTAAAGACGCCCCCATGCCTTAAAAAGTTGAAATACCCTTGAGCGATCGTTTTCGATTGGAGTTTTGCCCAGTGTTGGAACCATTGCCGGAACTCCTCCTGCCCCATCGGTTCGATGGCAATTCGCTGTAAGTGACCGAGCAAATGCCGAGTCATGCTTTGCTGGTATCTCCCAATCAAATCATCCAGTGTCACACCGCGACTAGTGAGTACAATCTTATGTCTTACTAAACTCGCCGCACTGCTATTGCGAGTATGAAATTGCATCACCTGTTCCATAAACATCCAGAGGTGACGCCCTGTATGGGGAGAGCGGGGCAGTTCATCCAAACCATCAAGAATCAGTAAACAAGGCGGTGAATTTAAGGAAAGCCAACCATCCGTATCGGTGAAACGTGCTACAGGAAAAGCTGATTCTAGAGTCTGCTCCAACGTTTGACCTAAAGTCGCGTCTTTTAAGCGAATCACCACAGGCATCCAACTGGGATAAAGCTCTTGGGCAACCCGCGCTGCCCAAATTTGAGAGAAACTGGTTTTGCCACTACCGGGATCACCTTCAATGAAAGCAATACTGGTTTGATCCTCCAGTTGAGCCATCGCCCATTCCATTAAATCAACCCCAGTTTGGGAAAGATAAATTCTGCTCCCAGTTTCCAGTCCCCAGTTCCTCGTTCCAGAACGTAAGAGTTTTCCTTTCAAGGGAATGTATAAATCTTTAAGGGCAAAAGGTTCACCGAGCAAAGGTTCACTCAGGGATTGCAACAGCCCTGCCCGGTAGTATTCTCGATGTAAGTTCAGGGGTAGCGTTGCTGTCGGTAAATCAGTGCGGACATCTGGGTTATTAGCGCTTGTGGTGTCTCGCCAACTGGTTAAATTTCCCAACCGTACAAACTTCTGCAACTGTGCCAGAGGTAAAGGATTTTCTGCGATCGCACAAAGCAGATAGCCGGCAAGTCCATTACTCAAACGTTGGGTAAGTAGTTTCGCTTCAGTTTCCTCGGCACCATTGGCAACAAACCATTCGCGAGCCAAATTATTCATCTGCTGCACCAGAAACGAATCTGCGACTGTTGAGAGCGCCTGTTCCGCCTGACTATCACTGAGGCGTCCTGGACGGAGCGTTTTCAGCAAGGCAAGCAGTTGGGGATCATTCAAGGGTTGGTCGGCATCTTGAATAGCTGGCACCCTAGCTCGATTGACCCACGGTCTACCAACGACGGATTCTTGATCTAAAATCCCTTGTAGGGCATTAAGATAAGCGACTTGAAACGTGAGCCACGTTCCTTCATTACGCCTCAAAGGCTTTTTCCGACTTAAAATGCGTACCAGTCCGACCGTTAACTGGGAAATAGCGGGAATCGCAAGACTTGCCGCGCTTAGGGGCAACTCTAAAACATCCGTCAAAGTACTAATTGAAAACGGAGTTAGGCTCTTGACTTCCATATCCTGGGCAAGACGAAAAGCGATGCCTGCGATCTGGCTCCGAGAGTGCGCCAGTAGTGCCAGTTCAATGTGGCGCTCTGCTAACCAATGCCGAATGCTTAGGCTCATGCCACCCTAGCCACTCCAAATTGCTTACTCATCCTATTTTGAACCCATTACAATGAGTGCGAGTAACTTAGTGCTTAGGGACTATCAAAAATTATTCTTCAGCTTTTAATTTCGCTTGTTCGTCGTTTGTGAACAACTAATGAGACAACGGCTTATCGGATGTAAAGAATAACTCATAATCAATGAGGAATGAGACAACGACTTATGTAACGGAAATAACTAATGACTAATAATCAATGACCGAGCGCGTATCCGTGCCAAAAAAACTACTGCAACGATTCAACATCCAAACTCCCTTACTAACTCGTCAACGACGGGGACGTAAACTTTTTATCCCGCCGGGAAACAGACACACCCAAAAAGACATCCAGAAACAGAGGGAGAACACAACCACCCCACCCCCTTTGCCGAAGCGCCAGAACCGTATGGGTTCACGCTTGAGATGGTTGTTGTTATGGTCAAGTATCGTCTCGTTTTTGGGGATGTGCGTTGTCTCTGGTGTGTTGTTGTTGACCAAGCTGCCACCCCCAATCGACTGCAAAAGCATCCCGCCTTTAGCCTCAGATGGCGATCGCTTATACTGCGCCCAGCTTGCGGCCCAGCCGGGGAATTTAGACTCACTAGTGGCGGCAATCAAGTTAGTCGAGCATTGGACGGCAGAACACGCCCTTTACCCAGAGGCGCAGCGCAGGTTGAAGGAATGGAGTTCAGCAATTCTCGGACTGGCGAATCAGAAAATTAAGCAGGGTAACTACTTAGACGCAATCAAAATTGCTCAAAGAATTTCTCTCACTAGTCCCCTGTATCCTGAGGCACAAGCAGCGATCGCTACTTGGCAAGAACAGTGGCAAAAGGTTCAAGAAACGACTCGCCAATTCAAAAACGCGCTTTTAAAGCAAAACTGGCAACAGGCTTCTGCGATAGTTGGATCGCTGTCTGAGAGCGAGCAGCCCTACTGGAGCGCGCCCCGTATCCAAGCCCTCATGCAGCAGATGGCAGCCGAAAAACTGGCATGGCAGCAGTTGGAAGATGCACGGAATTTAGCGAAAATGAATCGGCTGCCACAACTGGAGGAAGCGATCCAGATGGTTTCTAAAATCAACCCCAATAGCTACATCAAAGCGACAGCACAACGGGAACAAACTCGCTGGAGCCGTACCTTAGTGCAAATGGCGGCAATCAACTACAAAAATCAAGATTTTCTTGGCGTCCTCAAGGTACTACAGCGAATTCCCACCAATACATCCCTGTATCAAGAAGCACAGGATTGGATTCGGCTTGCTCGTGCCTCCCAAACGGCTAGGAATAAAAACATTCTCACCTTATTGGATGCGATCGCTTACGTTAGCCAGATTCAGCCAGACAGCCCAATTAAGGCGTTAGCGTCATCACAAGCCACTCTGTGGGAGTCTCAGTTACGAGGCTATACCTATTTGCAAATAGCCCAGCTTACTGCCAGCCTAGAACAACGAATGGCACTTGCCTATGCCATTGACTACGCTCAGAAGGTCGCACCAAAACATCCCCAACGCCTGTTTGCACAGACACTAATTGCCCAGTGGCGTAAGGAAACTCAGCTTATAGAAGACCGAAATAAGTTAATTGAAGCGCAAAAATTGGCAGACCGGGGTAGGATTGAACAACTCAAACGGGCGGTAGAACTTGCCAGCACCATTAAACCCGGTCAGATTTTACGCCGTGACGCTCAAAGTGCTGTCGCCAAATGGACTCGGCAAATTCAAACCATTGAAGACCAACCGATCTTGGAATTATCACAAACTTTTGCCCAACAGCAAGATTTTACGGCGGCAATTTCCACAGCAGGCAGAATTCGTCCAGGTAGAGCGCTGTATGCTGAAGCTCAAAGAGTGATCGCGTTGTGGGTGGCTCAAATTCAAACCGCTCAAGACCGCCCAATTCTAGAAGCCGCAACTGCTCTGGCGTATCAAGGACGGTTCGATGCAGCAATTGCTACAGCGTCTCAGATTCCTCCCGAACGCGCCCTATACCAGCAAGCGCAAGCAGCAATTGCCGAGTGGAACTTGCAAAATGAGGCGATCCGTAGTGAAGTGCTAGCACCTCAGTAGGCGGGTAAAATTATGAGTTTAAGAAATGTACGAGCAGGGCAGGCACTCCGTGCCTACCCGTGCGCCAAATTACAGACTCGACATAACTTCCCGTGCTGCTTCCAAGGTGCGGTCAATGTCTGCATCGGTATGAGCCAAAGACGTAAATCCTGCCTCAAACTGAGAAGGTGCTAAATAAACACCATGCTCTAACATTCCCCGGTGGAAGCGGCTAAATTTCGCTAAGTCACAGGTTTTGGCGTCCTCGTAATTGTGAACTGGTTGACCTGTAAAAAATAGTCCAAACATCCCACTGATTTGTCCTCCCACGGCAGCATGACCAGTTTCCTTGGCAATTTGCAGCAGTCCGTCGGAGAGCTTTTTGGTAATGCGATCCAGTTGTTCGTAAGTGCCTGGTCTTTGTAGCAACTCTAAGGTTTTTATCCCCGCAGTCATGGCTAGGGGGTTCCCTGAGAGGGTTCCGGCTTGATACATGGGACCTGCCGGGGCAACCATCGCCATGATGTCCTTGCGCCCACCGTAAGCCCCTACAGGTAAACCGCCGCCAATTACTTTGCCTAGCGTTGTTAAGTCGGGTGTAACACCTAATTTTTCTTGAACA
Source organism: uncultured Coleofasciculus sp. (assembly GCA_902805485.1). Classification (GTDB taxonomy): domain Bacteria; phylum Cyanobacteriota; class Cyanobacteriia; order Cyanobacteriales; family Coleofasciculaceae; genus CADCTM01. The sequence goes on from CADCTM010000919.1 coordinate 5,673, forward strand.
CCACCGTAGGCAATGCGGAAACCTGTCATTACTTCATCAAATACCAATAATGCCCCATGCTCTTGAGTTAGCACCCGCAAGCCTTCAAGGAAACCTGAAACCGGGGGAATAAAGCCTGCATTGCCGACAATTGGCTCTAAGATTACCCCGGCAATTTCATCGGGATGGGCTTCAAATAGTGCTTTTACAGCTTCCAGATCGTTGTAGGGAGCGGTAACGGTGTTCATTGTTGCCGACTGGGGGACGCCGGGGGAGTCGGGTAAGCCGAGGGTGGCAACGCCGGAACCTGCTTTTACTAACAGCATATCGGCGTGTCCGTGATAGCAGCCTTCAAATTTGATGATTTTGTCCCGTCCGGTGAATGCCCGCATCAAGCGGATAATTGCCATGCAGGCTTCGGTGCCAGAGTTTACAAACCTTACCATTTCTACACTAGGGACGGCATCAATTACCATCTCGGCGAGAACGTTTTCTAGCGCGGAGGGTGCGCCGAAACTTGTGCCTTTTTCCAGTGCCTCGTGTAGGGCGGCGATCACTTCAGGATGGGCATGACCGCAAATGGCGGGTCCCCAGCTTCCTACGTAGTCGATGTATTGGTTGCCGTCTACATCCCAGATGTATGCCCCGTTGACGCGATCAAAGACGATTGGCTCTCCTCCCACGGATTTGAAGGCGCGGACTGGGGAGTTTACGCCTCCTGGCATTAGCTTTTGGGCGGCGGCGAAGATTTTCTCAGATTGGGTCGTTTTAATCGTGGTATTAACCAAAGTTGTCTCCC
>CADCTM010000920.1 GCA_902805485.1 uncultured Coleofasciculus sp.
ACAGAAATCCAACGCGGTAGATATCCGGCACGGGAAAGGGAGAAAAGAATGCGCCCATAGCCATAAATTTGGGTAGGTAAGCTCGCCCCTAAGCCGAAAGCCAGAGCAAGCGCTGTTAGGAAGATACTAGTAGAACCCTTACCAAAGTAAGCCTCTAAGCCATCTCTCAAAGGGACATCGGATTGACCAATTGCCGCCGCGCCACACCCGACACCCGAGTTCAGCACCAGGGTAAACAGGGAAAGGATGATCAGGGTAAACATCCCTGATATCAGTCCAGCGGGCATATTTTTAGGCACATCCTTGGTTTCTTCACTGGAGAGGGGCAGCATTTCGATTGCCAAATAGAACCAAATCCCATAGGGGATTGCCGCAAAAACACCCGGCAAACCTTTTGGTAGCCAATTAGCGGACTGTCCCGGATTGGCAGGAACATTGAAGAGTAGTTCCGGCTTGAAAATACCTGATGCCAACATATTCACATAAAATATGCCCAACACCATGATCGCGACCAAAGTCAGGAAAAGACTGACATTCAAAGTCACTTCAAGACTATAAATTGCGATCGCCACAAAAATTATGTAGAGTGTGATCCACTGAAGATAGTTCGGCACAGCAGGCATCACTGGCTTGAGGTAATTACTCATACTAAAAACAAGCGCCGCCGTTGCTAGTACATATTCAATCGTTACCGTGACACCACAAATAAACCCCCAAAACGGACCAAAAGCGCTGCGAGTGAACGAGTACAAGCCACCCGCATGGGGGAGTGCGGCTGACAGTTCCGCAAGACAGTAAACCATGCATAAATACATAATTGCCATCAGGAAGGTAGCAATCGCCATCCCCCAGAAACCACCTGCGGCTAAACCATAATTCCAGCCATAAAAATTACCAGAAATTACAGCACCGACACCTAAACCCCATAAAAGAAACCCATTAGCACTTCCTTTAAGTCGGCGCTGTCTTAAATAACTTTCGTGAACCGTTTCGTAGGAAGCCAGACCTTCAGATTTTTTCTTGAGCATACCTTACCTTTAACAAATGCATACAAGTCAATAAAAGAAATTGGTTGATGTCCTGGTTCTTTTCACACTGATGCAAGGCATTGAAGATCTAAGTTTTAAACGCTTTAGACTTCAGCATTGACTTTAAACGTACCCACAGAAGCCTGCAATTCCTGAGCAATTTCTACTGTTTCTTTAAGAGAGCCAGAAACTTGTCGTGTGGAATTCGACGTCCGCTCTGAAACAAGGGCAATCTCCTTCATCAACTGTGTCACCTCTTGAGAAGTCTGGGCCTGAGAAACCGTGGCGCTGGAAATCGATTGCACCAAGGCGTCAATTTGGCGAGACACATCCAAAATCTGGTTCAAACTCAGCTTGGCATCTTCAACTAAATGCGTCCCTTCCACCACCTGAGTTGTTCCCAGCTCCATCGCTTCCACCACTTCCGAGGTTTCTTGTTGGATATTCTCCACAATCTTTTCAATTTCCTTGGTCGCTGCCGCTGAACGCGCTGCCAGTTCCCCGACTTCTTCGGCAACCACCGCAAAACCTTGACCTTCTTCTCCGGCTCTGGCTGCCTCAATTCCCGCGTTGATCGCGAGCAGGTTCGTTTGCAGGGCGATTTGGTCAATTAGTGAGGCGACTTTAGAAATCTTTTGGGAGGATTCACCCAAACGCTTGACTTTTTTAGCTGTTTCTGCTACTGTTGCCCGCAGAGTGAAAATGTTTTGCACCGAGCGATCCATAGCGATTCCGCCGGCTTCGGCAGTGCTTGAGGCGCTGCGGGCAACGACGGCGGCTTGACGAGCGTTTTCCGCAACTTGTTGAATCGAACGAGTCATTTTCTCCACCGAGTCCAGAGTCCGCGTGGTGTCCTCCGCTTGTTGGAGCGCTTCTGATGACAGTTGACGAATTGCCACTTCGTTTTCTCCCAGGGAAGTATTCACCTGAGTCGCGGCTTTTTTCACCTGCGTTACAATGTCCCGAAGACTTTCAATAACGGCGTTAAAGAAGTCCGCGACTGTCCCAATTTCCCCAGCCGTTACATCGGCACGCACCGTGAGGTCGCCGCTTGCAGCTCCTTCCACATCACTTAGTAGGGCTAACAACTGCTGCTGGAGTGCTTCTTTTTGGGAACGTTGCTCAGAAGCCAGACCTTCTGCTTTTTGGCGAGATTGCTGAAGCTGTGCGAGGAAATCCACGCGGTCTAAAGCTAGTCCCACTTGAGTTGCTACTTGCTTGAAGAAGGTAAGTTCTGGCTCTTGCCAAGCGCGTGTACTTGAACACTGATGAGTGACTAGTAAACCATGTAGCTTGTTGTATGCCAAAATCGGTGCGACTAAATTCGCTTTGACCTCAAAAGGTTCGAGTTGACCCAGGTAGCAGTCGGTCAAGCCCGCTTCATAGATGTTTTCAACTGCCTTAACTCGACCCAGTTGATACTTTTCTACATAGCGCTCGGCAAAACAAGGGTCAGCAATGTTCGCCCCCAAAGCTTTCGGAAACCCACGCCCCACGGATTCAGCAACAATACTTCCCTGCCACTTCTCGTCAAACAAATAAACCACCACTCGGTCAGTTTTTAAGGCTTCACGGACGCCGGAAATAGCCGCTTCATAAATATCTTCGATGTTGAGCGATTCTCGGATCGAGGTGCTGATTTCATTGAGTTGTTGAGCACGCTCGGTTTCCGCGTCTTTCTGTTCCAAGAAACTCACGCGCTCCAAGCTCAATCCCACCCGAATAGCTAACTCTTTGAGGAAATTGATTTCAGACTGCTGCCAATTGTGGGGCGCTGAACAATGATGTGCAACCAGCAAACCATATAACTGACCATCACTCAAAATTGGCGTCACCAAATTCGCTTTGATTTGCAGTCGTTCCATGAGCCTTAAATGCTCAGGATGAAAACCTGCCTCAAAGACGTTATCGGTGGCAACAACACGCCCTTGGCGGTATTCTTCGATGAGATGCTCACTTATACAGGCGTCTTCGATTTTGTCGCCGAAGGCTCGCGGCCAAACGGGAACCACGGCTTCGGTACTGATGTAGCCGCGCCAGTCTGGGTGGAAGCGATAGATCACTACGCGATCGGCTTCGAGGATACGTAGCGCCCCGTGAACCGCTCTGTCAAAGATATCGTTCAGGTCTTCTTTAGTACGGGCACGAGCGACGGCAATGTCTCCAAATAAGCCGACTTGCTCGGTTTCTGCCGCTTGTGTCCAGAGTAGGCTTTCAATTCGGCTTGCCATCAGGTTGATATTAGAGCCGAGGACGGCAAATTCGTCTTCTCCATCCACGGGAACTCGTGTGTATAGTTGCCCTTGTCCCAGTTTCTCTACCGCCTCGCTCACTTCCACAACGGGACGGGTTGCACGTCTGGCTAAATATGCCGCCAACGCACTGACGAGCAAGGTTGTCAACCCGGTACCAATGGTTAGGATTAGGAGTAATTGACGCTCTGGTGCAAAGGCGAGCGTGGTTTTCGTGGCACTAGCGGCTTCCCAAGGCAGATCGGCTAAGCCTTCTAGTTTTTCAAACTTGGAATAAGCGACTATATCCTCATGCTGTTCTTTGTTGTTACCTAGATCACGATCAATTACTGTGCTAGGCTTGCCTGCGGCTTGCAATTTACTCCAGGAGGGATAAATCGTGTTGATTGGTTTACCTTCATCCCCTTTGTCAGTGGCTACGAAAATTTTTCCATCTGAGCTATCGACCAAATAATACTGGTTCCCTTCAGCAGCAAAGCTTCCGAGCAACTCATTCAAAGCTGTGACGGGGATACGGGTACGAATCACAGCGACTGTCTTGCCTGTAGCGCTATCTTTAACAGGTGCAGCCAAGTGAACCACAAAATTTCCAGAAGATTTAGATACGTCTGGTTTGCTTATGGCAGGCTGATTGGTTTTGAGGACTGTTTGAAAATAATCACGATCGCTGTGGTTGCCTAAGGCTTCTCCTTTGGATTGGACAATTACGTTGCCGTTGAGATCGAAGACAGCGATGCTGTCATAAATTTTATAAGTGTCTACATAGCGGTTTAGGGCGGCTTGCTTTTCTGCGAGGGGGACTGTTTCCCTCATTTGAGGATTTGTGAGAAACGACTGCGTCGCTAGGACTTGAATATCTGCAAAACGTTCGCGCATGAAACGCTTGACTTTATCTTCGATACCAATGGCGGTGGAGATTTTTGTATCTGAAATTTGCTGGGAGAACTCTTGGTTTGCCGCGTTATAGGCGGTTATTCCGGTTACCAGTACAGGGATAGTGCCGAGAGCGATCGCGAAGGCCGTTGCTTTTTGGGTTAAGCCGAGCTTTTTCCACCCTGGAATTCCCTGCTTATTTGAGGTTTGCCCTGTCGTAGTCAGTGCGTTGATCTGCTGTAAGTCGTTGGTATTGAATGCTGATGGAGGTGAAACACGTTTTAGAGGTTGTTGAGTTTTGTTGTATGGAGCTAAACCATTTTGATGGACGCCATTTAAAGAATTACTTCCTTGTTCTTGTAATTCTGGGTTGTAAGGTTTCAACTCTGGATCAAACTGAGTAGACATTAAGAAATCTCCTCGAAGTAGTGGTAAAGTGGCAGAATTTCAGTGCAAGAGCCTAGTCGCGGCGTATGTAGGACTGGTAAATATGATTGGGTGGGTTGAAGGACCAAAAGTGAGCGAAGCACCGCTCCTGGGAGACCAAGACCAACAATGAAAGAGCTACTTTCCGTTACGTCGGCAGGGCTTAAGATTACAAACGAGGCTAGGGCTTTTCATCACGCCAAGGCATTTGCCTGGGCATGGGTTTTTTCGTTACCTGATTCAGTGCCAACCCTAGGTAGGGAACACAGCAAAGCTCGCGAGACGGACTTTGGAGTTAGCCGCAGGTTGTGTCCATGCAAAAAACACAAAGCTTCATCTGGTTTCAGCGGGATTTCTTTTGATTGCAAAACTCACTCACGCGGGAAGAAAGCTGGAGCTGACAAAACTTGTCTGACTTGGGGAAGTGGATATAAGGTCGATATCAACCGCGATCGGGCTTTACTTTTCAACAACTAACCGACAAAAACTAGGTTAATGTCAATCCTGATTGCCTTGTAAAAGCGACATGATGTATCGTCACTAGGGTGAAGATGGCTTCGGGAAGGTTTATTATTTAAAGTACTCGACGACAAGCGACTCCGGCGGCGGCGACACCACCACCCGCGGCGATCAGAGCGCCCATTGGACCTCCAACTGCCTCGCCGGCTACAGCCATTTCAATCGCTACAGCTAAGACGCAATCATCCAAATCCTCGTCCGTTGCTGGTTGAGCATTGGGATGATTGTCTTTCCAAGCTTGAGCTAAGGGCAGCGCAAGTTTGGCGAGTTGATTGTTGAGGTCAAACTCTCGCAGTTCCTCGCGAGATACAGAATTAGAATTGGTCGGCTTCAGACTACTGGACTTTTTTTCTGAGTTGGAGAAACCCATAATGCTAATACCTAAAAAACACCACATTCAGGAAGAATGAGATTGAAGGGGAGATGCTAGATTACCCTGGTGGTGCTCAACCTGTAGGAGAGCTGAAGCAAAGAGACCCAGACACTGACCCAATGCTTTCGTCCTCAAAGAGGGGCAAATTTGTAAGACAGTTGTATAACGTGTATTACGATATCTGCATCATAGGGCAATTGATGGGTAATTAGCAAGAAAGTCAAGTGGTCTTTATCGAGTCTTTATAAATTGCAATAAATTATTGTTAACTTTCCTGAATCTGACTGCAATTGCATGAAGAACGTAGATTGGGGAATAGGATGTTAGACGATGTTCCCCCACTCAATCCCAAGATAATACGACTATCCCCACCGCCGGAAAACCTTTCTGTTGTTAGTTTTGAGTCTTTCTTGAAGTACTTCGCGTCTGCGTTTATCGTCGTTTGTTGTGGAATTAGAGGAATGATTATTACTTTTGCATTTGGAACAGTGAAAAATAAAATTATCGGCAAGCATCATAAACGAGCTATAAAAACTGCAATTTTATTCTTTCTGTAAGTAATAATCTTTAGGATTAGAGCCGTCTTACTCAAAGAGGACGGTAACATCACCAGATTGAACAAAGTAATTCCAGATCGTGAGCGCTAGATCGCTTTCAAACTCAAGTTTTTCGACAGAATTACATCTTTCCAGACAGCCTTCAAACTGACATTTTTCTGTAGCGACTTCTGTTTCACCATCTAATGAACCCTCCGGAATCTTTAAGCAGATATTAACAATTGGGATTTCTTTCCCCTCACAACATCCGCGATAAGTGCTGAATCTAACGGCTGCAATGGAATCAATATTGATAATCAGATCTGCGAGTCGGATAAACGCCACAATATAATTAACTCCTCGCAAAGATAATTTAATAACTTTTTTGCAGAAAATTATCCAA
>CADCTM010000921.1 GCA_902805485.1 uncultured Coleofasciculus sp.
CAAACTCATTTTTTTCTTAATAAAGCTTCCTTCGAGTTGCAAAACGCGCAAGGATACTGGTTAGGAGAATCATAAACACCAAGATCAACGATGCCGCCCAAGCTAGCTCTTGTTGAGCTTTAAAAGGAACAGTGGCAAAGTTATAGATTAAGACAGAAAGAGTGGAAATCGGTTGAGTCCATAAAGTTTCCGGCGACAACTTTGGCCAGAAGGGAGAATTAAGGGCTGTAAAAATTAACGGCGCAGTTTCTCCTGCCGCCCGTGCGATCGCTAATGTTACACCTGTAATAATCGCAGGAATAGCAGCCGGAATTACGATTTGCAACACCGTTTGATAATTAGATGCCCCGACTCCCACAGATGCCCATCTAATATCTGGTGGAACGATTTTTAGCGCTTCATCTGTTGTTCTAATAATCGTCGGCAACATCAGCACCGCCAGCGCCACTCCGCCCGCAACTGCCGAGAATTTGCCCGTTGTTGCCACAATCAAACCAAAGGAAAATATCCCAGCAATAATTGAAGGAACACCAGCTAATACATTTGTTGCAAAACGTATCCACTGGGAAATTTTACCAGAACTGAACTCTGATAAATAAACCGCAGCCAAAACACCAAAAGGCAAGCTAATTAAAGTCCCAATTCCTACCGTAATGAAAGTACCAAGAATCGCATTAGCAATTCCTCCCCCTTTCAACCCGGGCGCAGGCGGCAACTTAGTAAACAAGTCACCATCAAGGCGTCCAAATCCCTGACCGATGACATAGATTAGCACGGCAAACAAAGGAATCAAGGCAATGACTAAACAGGCGCCCGCCAAAATAGTCATCACAATCCCAAAAAGCGATCGCCCACTACTATAAGAACGAGTCAAACCCCTTGTCGGCAAGTCAAAGGACGATTTATCTTGAATGCGATTTGACATAATCTAAAACTTCTTCACTTGGCGAACAATCAAGTCAGCGAAAACATTTACAATTAGCGTGAGGATAAACAACACGAGTCCTGCATACATCAACGCCGCAACTTGTAACCCTCTAGCTTCGGCAAATTGCAGTGCCAGTAAGGAAGCGATCGTTTGTGCTGGCGCCAGCAGGGAAGGACTAATTGTATTAGAAGCCCCAATCACCAAAGTTACCGCCATCGTTTCTCCCATCGCCCGACCGAGAGCAAGCATAATTCCCCCGACAATACCAGAAAAAGCCGCAGGAAGCAGCACCCGGAACAGCGTTTCCCAGCGCGTCGCCCCCAAACCCAAGGATGCTTGGCGCAAGTCTGGAGGTAAAGAAGCCAGAGAATCACGGGAGATAGCAGTAATAATTGGCAAAATCATGATTGTCAAAATTATCCCAGCAATCAACATCGAACGATTGCCTGGAACTGTAGAAAATAAGGGAATCCAGCCGAAGTTTTTGTGAAGCCCTTCTAATACTGGAGCGATCGCTGGGGCTAAAACAAAAATCCCCCACAAACCATAGACAATACTAGGGATAGCTGCCAAAAGCTCTACCAGGAACACCAACGGCGTCCGTACCGATAGTGGCAAAAAATCTTCACTTAAAAAAACAGCGGTTCCGACTCCTAAAGGAATTGCAAAGAAAAGCGCGATCGCTGAACTAACAAGCGTCCCATAAATAATCGGTAGCGCACCGTACTTTTCTCGTCCCTCAACTGGGTTCCATTCCTTTGAAAACAGAAATCCTAAACCATATTCCTGGATGGCGGGCATCGCCCTGATTGCCACTGTTAGGGCGATGAACAGCAACAGCGCCGCCACCGCAAGCGCCAAAATGCGAGTGAGCCAGATAAAACCTTTGTCTAGAGTTTTTTCTGTACTAGACCGAGGCTGGAACCCTGATTTAACACTATGTGAAGCTTCTGTTGCCATGAGTGACCTTACCAAACAGACTTATAGATAGAAGCGGGAGCGAACATTATCCCGCAGTGAGCAAAAGCGCTACGTAACCGGAAAATCAAACAGACGGCAATGCACCCCTCAAACGCAATTAATCAATACTATTTACCAACATTGATTTTGTAGTCTGGGCTGATTTGATCAGCCGCCGCCGCAACTTTCTCAACAACTGTTTGGGGCAGAGGAACATACCCTAACTCACCAGAAATTTTCTGACCATCCGTTAATCCATACTCAATCATCGCTTCGAGCGCTTTTGCTTTCTCTGGATCGGCAACCTTTTTCGGAGCAAGCAACCAAGTATAGGTAACAATCGGATAAGCTTCTGCTCCCTCTGGATCGGAGATAAACGCCCGCATATTCTCCGGTAGTTTCACACTTTCAAGCGTTTTCGCTGCTGACTGATCATTCGGGGCGACAATTTTACCAGCTTTATTTTCTAAAGAGGCAAACTTCAAATTATTATTCTTAGCATAGCCATACTCGACATAACCAATCGAGCCTTTAGTTTGCTGAATTTGGGCAGTAACGCCTTCATTTCCCTTCGCACCCAAACCTACAGGCCAGGATACTGTCTTGCCGTCTCCAACCTTAGTCTTCCACTCTGGGCTAATAGCGCTGAGGTGCTTTGTGAAGACGCCTGTTGTACCACTACCATCGGAACGGTGAACGACTGTAATATTCTGGTCTGGCAGTGTCACCCCTGGGTTAGCCGCCGCAATCTTGGCGTCGTTCCACTTCGTGATTTTACCAAGCAAGATATCGGCATAAACTTGCCGAGGCAGCTTCAGTTCAGCCGTCACTTCTGGCAGATTGTATGCCATAACAATGCTACCTGCTGTCATTGGCAGCAACATCACGCCTTTATCTGCAGGTATCTTCCCGATTTCATCATCCTTCATGGCGGTGTCGCTAGCACCAAAGTCTACAGTCCCTTTTGTGAACTGCTCGACACCCGCACCACTACCGACGGATTGATAGTTAATCTGAACTTTAGGCTGTTGCTTGTTGAAGTCTTGAAACCAACGCTGATAAAGCGGCGCAGGAAATGATGCGCCAGCACCGACTAATTGTACATCACCCTTGAGGGCGAGTTTATCTGCGCCTGCATTAGTACCAGCCGCGCCTGGGGACGCGGTATCACCACCTGTCGCTGGACTATTTGAAGCCTGCTGCCCACCACAAGCAGCTAAACTGACGGTTAATGCAACGACAGAAATTGAAGCCGCTATACGAGTTGGTTTTGTTAGATTGTTACGAAAAAGCATTTCTAAATTCTATTACTTGCATAGAGGAAGTCTATAAAAGGATAACGATTAGAAGTAAAGAGAAGATTAACAAACGAAAAATACTCCCCTTAGACTGAGGAAATGGCGAAGTTCGCTAAACCTCAGGTTAGTGAGAGATATTGATGAATTAACTTGTGGCGGCGATTGGACTAAACAGACAAGTCTTATATATTACATCAGTCTCAGCCGTAATACATAAGAATACAACTATTTAGCTCCAGCTCATGATTTACATTTAAAAAAATTGCGCTTTGTCAAGGCGACAAGTAAGACTTTTGGGAATTTTCGTTACTCTATCAGAAAATTAACCCAGCAATCTAAGTTCTTTAGGGCTAGGCTATTGACGGCTTCAACGGCTAATAATTCCGTAGGGGCAATCTCCTCACTAAAGCTCCGGCCTTGGTTGCCCCCTCCCAAAGCCTGGTTGCCCCCTCCACTCAATTAGTGCTAGCTAGCTGCCAAGAACGGATAATCAATATATCCCTTCTCCCCGCCGCCATAAAATGTGGAAGGATCGGCTGGATTCAGCGGCGCATTCAAAGCAAAGCGTTGCGGTAAATCGGGATTAGCGATAAATAGAGTCCCAAAGGCAACCAAATCCGCTTTATGGCTTGACAAAACCGCATTACTTTTATCTAAGTCATAACCCCCATTAACGATTAATGTGCCAGTAAAGCGATCGCGTAAATAACTCGTCGGCACTTCCGTCCCCCCATGCCTCAAATCTGCCTCCACCACCTCAATCAGATGCAGATATGCCAAACCAAAACGATTAAGTGCCTCAGCAGCATAACCAAATGTCGCCAAAGGATCGGAGTCATGCATATCATTAAACGTCCCACTCGGCGAAAGCCTTACCCCCACTCGCCCAGCACCCCATACCTCAGTAACCGCTTGGGTAACTTCCAAAAGCAGTCGGGCGCGATTTTCAATCGAACCGCCATACTCATCAGTACGTTTATTAGTACCATCCCGCAGAAACTGATCGAGTAAATAGCCATTAGCGCCGTGAACTTCTACCCCATCAAATCCTGCTTCCAGGGCATTTTTTGCCCCTTGACGGTATTGTTCAACAATTAAAGGAATCTCAGAAGTTTCTAAAGCACGAGGCGTCACAAACGGTTTCATTCCTTCATAAGTCGCCGCCTCACCTTTAGGAGCGATCGCCGATGGTGCAACAGGTAACGCTCCGTCAGGTTGCAAATCAGGATGAGAAATCCGTCCGACGTGCCATAATTGCAGGAAAATCCGTCCTCCATGCTGATGCACGGCATCAGTAACTAACTTCCAACCCGCCACTTGTGCCGCTGAATGAATCCCTGGTGTGGCAGGATAACCCAAACCTTCAGGAGAGACTTGGGTAGCTTCGGCAATAATCAGTCCGGCTGATACACGCTGAGTATAATACGTCGCATTAAGTTGCCCAGGAACATTGCCATCGCCTGCACGGTTGCGGGTTAAAGGCGCCATCACCATCCTGTTTGGTAATTCTAAGTCACCTAGTTTGTAAGGGGAAAACAAATTAACTTCGTTCATAACTTTAAAGTCCAACAGTAGGAATAAATTAGCTCGATGAAATTGTTATTACTGCACATTTAGCATCACAAGAATATGCAGGAAGTAGGATTATTTTGTGTCGGTTGTCGTTAGTTACCGCTCTTGTTCCGTCGGTCGAATCAGAATTTCATTAACATTAACGCGCGGTGGCTGGGTTACAGCGTAGACAATCGCTGCGGCAATGTCTTCACTTTCTAAGTTGGTAACTGATTCATAAAAGTTTTTTGCCCGTTCTTTTGCTGCCGGATTAGTAATGTGTTGGGGTAGCTCGGTTGCTACTAGTCCTGGCTCAATAATTGTGACGCGAATGTTATCTTTATGAACTTCCTGGCGTAATGATTCTGAGAATGCCCCAACTGCCCATTTTGTCGCATTGTAAACCCCGGTTCCGGCACTAACAACGCGACCGGCAACAGAGGAAATGTTCACAATATGACCTTGCTGTTGCGCTTTCATAATTGGCAAGGCTGCGTGTGTGGCGTACATTAAGCCCATCACGTTGGTATTGAACATCCGCCGCCAGTCTTCGGTATCTGCGCCGTCGATGGTACCGAGTAACATCACGCCGGCATTGTTCACCAAGATGTCTACTCGTCCCCATTCGGCTTGGGTTTTGTTAACGATATCGCGTGCTTGGGCTTCGTCGGTGATATCGGCAACAATTGCGAGTGCAACGCCCCCGCTTTCTTGAATGCGTTTTGTTAAGGCTTCTAGTCGCTCCGCCCGTCGGGCAACTAGCGCCACTTTTGCGCCTGCTTCGGCTAGTGCCAAGACCGTTGCTTCGCCAATGCCTGATGAGGCGCCAGTAATAATTGCAACTTTTGGAGTTAATGATGCCATGATCGTTCTCCGTTTAGGGGTTGATTTTAGTTCAACTCAAACTACAAATACTTTTCCAGCGTGCCTGCTAATGTCGTTTTTGGGACGACACCGACAACGAGGTCAACTTGTTGTCCACCCTTAAATACCATTAGGGTAGGAATGCTGCGAATTCCATATTGACTGGCAACACTGGGATTTTTATCGGTGTCCAGTTTCACGACTTTTACCTGTCCTTGATACTGGGATGCTACCTCCTCTACCATCGGTGCTACCATCCGGCAAGGACCACACCAAGGCGCCCAGAAGTCCACTAACACTGTCAGCTCACTTTCGAGAACTTCTTGATTGAACGTCGCTTCTGTCACTTGGGTAACGGCTGACATTGATTGTCCTCCTATTAATTCATTAATTCGATTATATCGAATAATCAAACTATAGTTCAGCCTATGTCATAATGCAACTATGAGACTGCTTTATCATCCAGACCAAAAAGACATCTCGTTAGCTGGCGTATTATATGCGTTAGGCGACCCGATACGGCTAGAAATCGTGAGACTACTGGCAACAACAGGAGAACAACCTTGTTCGGGATTTGACTTTGCGATCGCCAAATCAACGATGTCCCATCACTTTCGAGTATTACGAGAGTCAGGTGTCTTATACTGTCGCAAAGAAGGAACCCAGCACCTCAATTCCCTACGACATGAGGATTTAGATACACTGTTTCCGGGCTTAATGGAAGCGGTGTTACAAGCGGCTCAAAAGTCTCCTTCTTTCCTCCCTGTAACTCCTGTAAGTCATAAACAATAAGCTGTA
>CADCTM010000922.1 GCA_902805485.1 uncultured Coleofasciculus sp.
GAGATTGAGAGATTTAGCTCTTACTTAGTAGCTCAATTGTTATAGCCCAAGAGGCTCGCTTTTCTAATCGGTCTCGATTTTCAAGTCAGTGATTGTGAAAAGACCCCGACCAATCCGTTCAATTAGCTCACTCCGAGAAATATTTAGCTGCTCGCTGAGTTGATCTAATCCTGCCTGAGCAGTTGGGGTAATGCTGACTGAAACAATTTTTTTGAGTTCATCGTATACTTCAGGTTGCCCTCGCATTGACTTCACTCCTTTGCAGCTCGGCTTTTTTTCACGGTCTCGCCGAGGTCTACCCTTTCTTGTGATTTTTCTAGAGTTTGGCATTAGGACAAAATAATTTTTTGCTCTAACTATTTAAATATCAGAGCCAAAAGGGGAGTGGAGTTTTGGGCGAGTTTTTTAAGTTTTGTTAAGTCCAGTCCCAGTAAATATAGCCATCGTCAGTTACTTTTCCCTGAATGGGAACTTTCTGACTGGTCTGCTTGGTTTGATAAGGCAATCCCTTTCTAAAATGGAGATTGTCGTCAATCAGGTTGGCTGCCGCCTTGTGAGTTTTCAAGTAAGCTTTCCAAAGTTTGTCGAAGGGTTGGCTTCTTTTATGAGACCGCAGCGCTAAGAGCGGGTAGCCTTCCCAGCCCCTATCCATCAGTACTTGTTCGTATTTTTTTTTAAGGGATTCATCCTCGAGCTGGTCGGAAAAGAATTTTAGCCCTTGGCGATAGTGTTTCTTGTCCGATTTCTTATCGATTCGTGAGAAGGTTGAACTGAAGGCTTCTTGTTGCCAGTGCCTCTTAAATCTGGCTTTCAGGATATGAATGAAGAGTTCCTGAAAGTCTTGGAAGGGCCAATCAATGCCTTTAGCTTTTGCCCAGTCTATGATTAAAGGTTCTCCCGCCTTTAGCAAGTTGTAAAGGGCTTTATCAGCCTCTGTTTCCAGCTTGAGATTTTCGATGTCCTGAGACGGTAAAATTTGACTGAGAGGACCATCTGGTCGAAGTGGATCGGGAATCACTGGAAAGACCAGGTTGGCTAACCTGATGGCCCTGACCTGCCAGTACAGCTGAACGCATCGCATCCACAGAGCTTGATTTTGATTGTTAGAAACCCGCTTAAACTGGGCAACGGCTCTAATCTCCTCCGCCAGCTTATGGCAATCATATGCGTCGGGTGTATTGGGCAACAAGATGAGGCGAAATGGGATATAGTTGCGTTTGATGCCAAGCACTTTATCTTCGGCGAGCGCCCGTTCCCTGCCAAGTTCTAGAGCACGCGAGCGTGCAACTTCTTGAAAACAAGCGTTTTCATCGAGGAGTGCAATCACAATTTCCCGAAACATAAGCCAACCTCTGTGCCTAATAGGGGTTACTACTCACACCCAATTGTCTGGAGCCTTCTTGGACTAAGGGTGCCTATATCGAGTCCCCGTCATGCAAGGACAAGTTATTCATTCCTGCTTAAATCACATCGTTACTCAATTAACCTCAGGTCAGCCAGAGGAATTTCTTGAGCCACATACCAGTTGGGAGCGCTCACGGTCGCCATCTCACCACTAATAGCTTTGACAGTAAGCGGATACCGTTTACAAACCTGCACCCAACTGTAATCCTTACCGTCGTAATAGCAGACATCACCCACCTTCAGGTGTGCCCTTGCCGGAGGCGGTTCAGATATCGAGGCATCAGTGACCAATACATCCACAATCACCCCATGTTCTTGAATTGGCTCCACAACATCCAGATTCGACCCAACCCACTTACGAGCAATCGTCACCTTCACAGAATTACCCGACTTCAAGAACTCACGCATCCGTTCAATCTGTGCTAACTTATGCAAATTCTTTTCCCGCTCACGGGTCGTACAAATGTCCTCTTCAGAAGCAGAAACCGACACTAAAACCTCAGGAGGTGCAGGAGGCATCAACTCAGGAGACTCATTAGACTGAACCGAATTCGACTGCAACAACTGCATCGCTTCAGCCGCGTCCTCTAGCGTCACGTCCGTATCAGCAAGCAACTCAGGAGGAACATAAGCACCCGACACACCTAGAGTCTTATCCCGCTCCCACTGGTCAGCAAAATTGACAACAGTGCGCTTGAAGCTTTCCCATAGCTGATAAGCCTCACCCTTATCCCTTAATGCCTTGTGAACCGCTGCAATCGACTGCTCACCCGACATTTGGTCAGTCTTGAGGCGACAGCTTAAAAAACGTAGGAATCGTGGGTAAACCTGACCCGGAGCAATTTCCCATTCCTGCTTCTCGCACATCCCCACAAGTTCACCCCGACGATACTCATTGAGGTCAGGACTTACGCAACTGGCACAATGCGAAGGCTTAAGTAGTACAAATGCACTCTTAAACAGCCACAACTGAGCGCCGAGCAAATATTTAGATTGATAACAGTAATTAACTTTTCTTGAAAGTTAAAACGAGTCTTGATGGGAAAATTAATTTAAGTGTATATTCCGTCAGACAATGAAGTTTACTAAACTCAACTACTGTCAGTACTTACTGAGTAGTCAAATCAATTATAAATTAACAAATTTAGCCAACCACTTAGCTGGAATTAGCCACGACAAAATCAACCGTTATTTAAAGAACGAAAAGCTAACACCCAGTCTACTTTGGGATAATGTTAAAGAATTAATTGAGAGAGAAGAAAATGCTTATTTAATTTTTGATGATACAGTTATCGATAAGAGATATTCTGAAGAAATCGAATTAACTCGTTGGCAATATAGCGGTAATGAACATGGTGTTATCCGATAGCGCAGCGGGCGCGCGTACTCGCGCGACGGCATAGGGTTAATAAGTTGTCTATATGTCAACCCGAAAACCGGAAAATTTTGGGTAATAGATTATCGGATATATAACCCATCAGAAAATGGGAAAACTAAGATAGACCATGTGCTGGATATGCTGGAAAGCCTGATTGGCTAAAAGGCTCTACCGTTTAGTACGGTTTTGATGGATTCCTGGTATGCGACGAATAAAATAATGTTATATATCGACAATTTAGGTAAATATTACTATTGTCATCTCAAACGAAATCGACTCGTTGATGATACCGCAGGAAATGAAGATTATAAGAGAATTGAAACCTTCATGATGGAATGAAACGGAACTGAAAGATGGTAAAATAATTAAAATAAAGAAATTTCCTGGTTGCAAAAAAGTGAAACAATTCCTTAGTTACTGTCTCTACCGACAGAACGGACTATATCGCTACCAACGATTTATCTCAAAATTCCACGGATGTTGTACAACAGGTGTGTAAGATTCGTTGGAAGATTGAAGAGTTTCACAGAGAATTAAAACAATTAACTGGCATTGAATCTTGTCAATGCCGCAAAGCTCGGATTCAAAAAAATCATATCGCTTGTGCTATTTTAGTTTGGCTCAGGCTTAAAGATATTGCTTATCAGACTGGTCAAACTATTTATCAACTCAAATACGCACTTTTGTCAGACTATTTAATTCAACAATTGAAACGACCGAATATTTTCAGGCGTTTTGTCTAGTTTTTTGCTTAAAGGCGCGGCGTAGCAGCGCCTTTGCTTGTGACAGTTGCGTAAGTCCTGTTAAAGGTGATCGCATTGCCCCTAAGCCAATCCCGCCAGATATTCCTAGCCTGTGTTTAGACAGTACTTACTGCTCAATCTGGCGAAGCCAAAAAACTGCAACCTAACAAATCGCTTTATTCCCAAAGTTGGATTCATGCCACCCTTCAAGAGCAAACCCCACAAAGTTTTCTAGTATTAAAGAATAGGCTTTCAATTTTCACAATCATTTTTTTGTCCTCACCCTCAATACTTTTTACAATCATGTCTCTAAACCCTCAACAAGAAAAAATCCTGAAAGCTTTTGTGACCGCCCTTGCTCAACAAGATGAATCTTTGCCAGTGGCACTACAAAAACAGGTCAATGCCATCGGTCAGAACTTGGAAGCTCGGATTGTAGAACTACCTACCATCGCCGCCAATCTGCCGAGTTTAAATCAGGCTTACCAAGTAGCTCTATCGGATACACAAACGGACAAAGGCAAGCAAGGCGCAACATTGGTTTCTACGAATCAGGATCACAGCGCCAAATTTCGCGAACACGCTGCCCAAATTCTCACAGATTCAGACCCGGTTCAAGCCGCTCAACAAAACCAATCTCGAGGATTAGGGCAAATTGCCACAAACCCACTCAAGCGCTTCTTTAGCAGGGGTTAGGAAAGAAACAGTATGTTCTATGTCGATAATAGAAGAAAAAAACCTTTTTGAGGCGGTCAAGGGACAATTGAGAAAGTAAACCGGACACATTCCCAAAAGGGAACTCTAGACTTTTTCGGCGGCTAAGGGTTTTGAGTGGATGAAGGTAAAATTTAAAAGCTGAAAAGAGCCAAAGTCTGAAATGCTTACGGGATAGAAGTTTAGAGGATTTTAAAGGTAACGCCACCCCCAGTAATAGCTTTAATGCTTATACAACGGGTGGCGTTACCTAGAGACTGGGTAGCTGCTCGACTTAACTAACCTAAAAAGGCGATCACTTTCAGACCAGACGAGTGATCGCAACTGCGCTAGCTCCAAGTCACCGCTGTCTGAAGGATAGTCCTGTTTGTTCTAGACAGTTGCTCAATCAGAAATACGATCACTTCAGTCCGGACAGGCGATCACATCTGACACCAAACCCGCAAACTGTCTAACCTCGGTGTAAACTCGCGTTAAAACAACCTCTACCGCTTACAGGACATTTCCCCTATGTCTTTACACCTTATCGCAGCAATTGACGCTGCCACTCCCCCCTGCTGTTCAATTTCTTGTTTAAAGGGTTAAGGCGTATCTTCACTCCTTGCGATTAGCCTAACAGCAAATCGCTCACTTTTCTTCGCAATGAGCGCTCGCAGCACCCAGTCCTGATCCAACGCCTACAATTACGGCAACACGGCAACTTTGAAGAGATTTATCAGTTCTAACCCTCATTGATTGGTAGTCTTACCTCAAGAACACCTGGAAAATAGTTAAGATGACACAACTGCGTGCCTTGATTTTTGACGTTGATGGAACGATGGCAGATACTGAGCGAGATGGTCATCGCGTTGCTTTCAACCGTGCCTTTGCTGAAGCGGGTAAGGATTGGGATTGGTCAATCTCGCTGTATGGAGAGTTACTTGAGGTTACGGGGGGAAAGGAACGCATTCGCTTTTACTTGGAGCAGTATCGACCGGAAGAAGAGCCACCGACTGACTTGGACAAGTTTATCGCCGACATTCATACAACCAAAACCAAATATTACCAACAATTGGCGGCTGAGGGTGCTATGCCGTTGCGCGTAGGAGTGAAGCGATTGATAGAAGAAGCTCGAACTGAAGGAGTACGCTTGGCGATCGCAACAACATCTTCACGCCCCAATGTTACTGCCTTATTGGAACATACCCTTGGAGCCAATAGTCCTTCCTGGTTTGAGGTGATTGCCGCTGGTGATATCGTTCCTGCCAAAAAACCAGCGCCAGATGTCTATCAGTATGTCCTACAGATGATGGATTTAGAGGCTCAAGATTGCCTTGCGATTGAAGACTCGTACCAGGGTTTAGAAGCTGCCTGTCAACTAGGTTTAAAAACGATTGTTACGGTTAACGAATACACGCAAAACCAAGATTTTTCCAGTGCCATACTGGTATTAAATCACCTGGGCGAACCAGAGCAACCCTTTAGTGTTCTTGCTGGTGATGCTGGTGATGCAAGTTATGTCGATATAGCATTGGTGCAGCGTCTCCACGCTCACTTTGAGCCAATGACACATTAGCTGGTTGAGGATTAGACGGTGTGTTGGTTCCTGAATTATAGCAGTGGTACTCACCTGTTCGGCAGTTGGTGTGGCATCATTGAGCGTCTGTCCTACCTGGATGAGCTTGCACTTGATTGGCACACAGCACGATAGCAAACAACGTTAAAGCCGTAAAAATTGACTTCATGATTTGAGAAAACAACTAGAATCACAGACTTGTGGAGCGGGCTTACTCCGATACAGCGGAAGCAACGCAACTCAATCTTAAACAATGTTCCCAGTTCTTCGTGACCAGGAAACATCGAGAGCGTCACCTCTCTACAGTGTTTATGGGTTGCGATCGCTTCCCTAAATCCCTACCGACTGACGACTAGTGACTAATGACCGGACGGGCGATCGCATCTCAGTTCCCAACCTCCGAGCTTCCGATCACAGCTTACTTTTATATTGAGTATTGTAAAATACACAAGGGTACGATTGATTTGGTGTCACATCATTACAACCGCCCCATCCCTGCCCAGAGCGAGGGCTTTGTCCAATTAACTTACCCTCAGCATCATATAACTGCCAATAAGAATATTGCTTGATTACCCTTAGCCTCAAACCCACATCAAATT
>CADCTM010000923.1 GCA_902805485.1 uncultured Coleofasciculus sp.
CCTCTCTTGAGGCGGGTTCCACTTCTCGAATGGCATTAACTCCTGCGATCGCTGCTTTACACAGGGCTAGACGAAAGCGAAAACGGTCTTCTTTTGTGGTTTTATACGGAGCCACCCAGCCCCATTCTCCACCGCAGAACGAGAAAAACGTAATTTCATTAATCGGCGTGAAAAAATAGGGGCCAGGTAAGCGGGAAATCACATACTTTGCTGCTGCGCGACAGTAACGAGCAAAGCGATCAGTAAACCTATGTGGACACATTCCTAGCATGGGACATCCTTTACGGAAAAGAACACTCGGAACTCGGCGGTTCCCCGGAAATTCTCGATATCGTTGGTGCAAATAACTATTCCTTTGGTCAGATGGAATACCGGGAAAACGAACCCAATCAGGCACTCGAACCCCACGATGATCGCATCAAACCGCTCCATGACTTAATGTGGTACGTCTGGGAGCGGTATCACCGACCGATGATCATTGGCGAAACCAGTGGGCTGAAAGAAGGAAGAGATGAGTGGCTAAAGGACGTAGTGGAAGAGTCTCTGGCAGCAGTTAATTCTGGCATGGATCTGCATGGCATTTGTTTATTTCCCGCTGTTGATATGCCGGATTGGCATACAGGTGAGTGGCTGCACAATGGAATTTGTGACCTGGTAGAGGAAGGAGACGACTTGAGACGTGTGCCTTACGAGCCTTATATTGCTGAACTACGACGCTGGCAGAAGGAATTCAATCGGGTCATGACACTTGATACTGATCCGTTGAGTGATCCAGTAGAACTGCAAGATGTGATTGACGCGGCTAAACGATTGCAGCCAGAAGCTGATCGCAATTGGCATTAAAAATTCAATCCAGCACTCTCAGTCATCTGTAACTTTTCCTCGCATCGTCTTAAGTTGCGATCGCTTAGTTTTGCTATCCAGACGCTTCCTCTGAGAACTCCGAGTCGGTTTGCTCCTTTTGCGGAGTTTGGGGACTGCGATCGCACTCTTAATCAAGTCTTGCAGTCGTTGCAACGCCTCTTCTCGGTTCTGCTCCTGGCTGCGGTGTTCTTGAGCCTTGATAACAATGACCCCTTCCTTGGTAATGCGCTGGTCGGAAAGCTTCAACAGCCGCTCTTTGTAGCGATCGGGCAGCGAGGAAGCGATGATATCAAAGCGTAGGTGAATGGCAGTCGCCACCTTATTCACGTTTTGTCCGCCTGCACCCTGAGAGCGAACCGCGCTCATCTCAATTTCATGCTCTGGAATACTTACGGTGTTAGAAATTTGCAGCATGATTGATTCGCTTGACTATAGACAGTGCAGCATTGCACAGAAATTGTTGCCCGGTTTCGCTCTATTGGTGCTGATTCCAGCATATAGTAGTAGCCACGCCTCTAGCTCCCTATGTAGCTGCAATATATCAAACACGGAGTTTTTATTTCACTACGCCTAGATACGTTAACTTTGTGCTGCAACTGGTTCCTCCACTTATGATCTTGTCCTGCGTAGAACAATTCAGAGGATCTCCCCTATATCATGAGAATTAGTTGATCAAGCCCCAGTTAGGTTAGTTGTGTTCACAACATCTCGTCTCATCTCAAACTGGCTCTTAGTCGCAGTACTACCAATAGCCCTATGCGCTTGTACATCATCTGATTCTGCCGTTCTAACTCCAAAAAACGTAATTGAAGCCAAGCCACAATCCTCGCCACCATCCGTAAATAATGCTCATAAGCTCAACAGCATTCAAGAAGAACGTTACTCGCTTCTTATTCATCGAGTAGACAAGCGCTTAGAGGTACTCAATAACCAAAGCGTTCCAATTTACAAGGCAACTATTGGCATTGGTCAGGGCGGACTCAAAGACAAACAAAATATGAATGACTTTGTTACTCCCACAGGCGGGATGAGCGTAGACTTGATTCTCTACAAAAAGTCTGAGTACAACCAGATTGCCCAACATAACGTTAAGCGTTTTATCAAGGTTACTCAGTATCGCAACTTAGTTAACCCTCAGCAAGGATTAGCTCAGCTATTCAAGAACATGAATTATCTTGACTTTGATGGGAATGGTAGCCCAGATAGAGCGTATGGAAATGGCTATATCGGACTTACTTCAACGACAAGCATCACGGGTCCCAAGATGAGTACATTTCAGGGAACCCCCTACTGGTTCTCAATCGCACTTCATGGTACACCCAATCCTGAGAATATTGGTCAAGCTAACTCAGGTGGCTGCATCCATCTCGACTCAAACACATTGCAGCAGTTAATTGAGAAGGGTTGGGTGAAGTTAGGTACCAAAGTAACGATTGTTGATTAATGCATTGACTCAGATCTTGCACCTAAATTTGTGTAGTCGCAGCCTTTAGGTTGGTGGAAGATCTCAGTTATTGACGTTTTGCCCGCCTGCCCCTTGAGAATGCCTCTGGCTCTCTGTAGCTGCAATATATTAAACTAAACGCGGAGTTTTTATGCCAGCTCTTTCCAAGACAGCCAGGGTATAGGTCGGGTTGCAACCCACAAGGGTTAGTGATGAGCGATCGCTGATGGCGGGAAAATCTGCTCTCCGTAGTGACGATCGTCTCGCTGAGAGGGATGAAATTTGGGTTGGAAGTAGGGAACGATGTGTCGCACAGTCCGGGGAATTAACCGATATTCTGTTAGGAGCAATTTGTTCAGGTCAGAAAGCGTCTTGAAGCTGAAGAATCCGGGGTCTTGAGCCGCTAGAAGCAGCATTCCAGTCGTCATAAAAGTTACAACGATCGCAATTCCCAATACTCCCCCCAATACTCGTCGCCAATAAGACCCGTCAATCGCCTCAAACAAGTCGAAGGCAATGTTCTTGTGTTCTAGTTCTTCCGCCGCGTGCCATTCCCATAGGGCTTTCATCGCTGGGTGGGCTTGCGCCATTGTGTTGTGATGCAGGGTGATTTCTGATAGAGATGCGGTGAGATGTTCAAATCCTGCGATCGCCGCAAGTTGAAGCGGGAGTCCCAACCGAGGCATTAGTCGCTCAAAGAACCAGTTAACGACTGCAAGATAGGTTTCAAAGCGGTAATTCTGATGGCGGAGTATGTCGTTATATTGCTCATGCGCCTGACTGTGGTTAGATTCCTGCCCGATCAGTCCCTTCACCTGCGATCGCAAAGCCGGATCGTGGAGATGCCGGAGTTGCCCTTGAACGGTGTGTACCATGTAAGCCTCAAACGCTGGCAGGAACAAATTCGTTCCATTCAGCAACTGGGTCATGATTGAGCTATTACGGAACCAAAGACGAGGAATTTGTGAGCCAAATTGGAAGGCTATCCGGCGGGGGCTAATCTGTTGGGAATTAAACGGTTTAAGCAGAGTGGGATTGGTAGTCATTGAGATGGCACAGCCAAGAATCTTTCACCAGCGCTAAGAATCATTTTATCGTCCCAGTCTCTTCCAATCGAGATGGGGAATTGAGGCGAAATGCTTTGTCGCACTCTCTACAAAATCAGGTGTGCCACCTAAGCTTCTCTGAGTGTATCGAACGACAGAGTAAAACTGCTGTGCAATGACTCTACAGTATCTTGAAGGACAATCGGGGCAGACAATTTTTCAACCCAACAAGATCGGGCGTTGCTGATCAATAGGATGAATTAATCAGGGACAGGGATATCCCAAAACCTAAGATAGTGGATTAACAATCGAATGGAGTGTTTCAGCATCTCCTGTGACTTGGAGTAGCAAAGCGTCTGACGATGAAGTCTGGCTAAATAATGACGTAAGCGCGCGTTTTCACCTTCAACCCTGGTCATGTAAGTCTTACTGATAATTTGGTCTCCTTGTGGAATAAAACCAGGATAGACCGACCAGCCATCGGTCACATAAAAATAGCATTTCCAGGCAGCAACAACCGCCCATAAGGGGTCAAACGCCTTTGCACTATGGTCGCCCAAGACCCACCCCAAGATGCCTGCTTTGAAGTGATCTACCGCTGTCCACAACCATAGTTTGTTTTTTTAGAGCCAACAAAGGTTTCGAGTTCATCAAGTTCTCCAACATCAGGAACTGTCTCTGGCTCATAGGCATCGGGTAACCGTTCTCCCACCTGCCTTACCCAGTTAATCACCGTGGTGTGATGAACACCTTTGACCCGCTCGATGCCACGAAACCCCATCCCGTTGAGATACATTTTGAGGCACAATCGCTTGGTATCGTCACTGTAGCCTCGATGAGGTTTGGGATTTGAGACAAACTGACGCAGACAATCAACACAGATATAATTTTGTTTGCCGCGTTTGTGACCATTCTTGCGGATATGGGTGGATTGACACTCTGGGCATTGCATCAGATTTCCCTTCAATTCATCCTCTTATTATGCAACGCCTCAGTTTTCAACTTAGATTGATTTTTTGGGCGATTCAGATCTATGGTCGCGCTTCAGGACTCTGAAATTGAACTTAACTTAAAACCTATCTTGGAAAACTTGCCTGGTCTAAATTAGCCGAACGTCAAAGAATAGGGATAGTTCATTCGGAATCAGGTGAAACACATTTGCACTGATTTGCACGATCAAACACTACGAGACCCGCTCTAGCAATGTGTTCTAAACCGTGAAGTTTAGATAGGGAGACAAACTAATGATCCGTGATTGGCAGTACCTTTACTCCACTGCTATCGATAATCCTGAAAAGTTGCAGAGCCTGCCGCAAAACCTCAACAGCTCCAGTTTGAATCATGTATTTACGCATATTGCACAAGAGGTTGCTGAGCGGCTTCAGTCATCTCATGATTTTCCAGTTAATCGAGACAGCAATCCTGATGAGACGATAGCGAAGCGAGGTGCGATTCGTTGCAACGTGAATCACGGTAATCAGTCCGTACATAACGTTGCCAACCAACTCTAAACAAAAGAGGTTGAACTCTCGGTAGTTAGATGCAGGTGAAAGCCCTGCCTACCAGACTCAGGTACGACTCCCTATCTGCCCACACCGACGAGACTCGGTTTCTGGAGAGTGAAGCTGGGAACAGGGCGCAACCAGACATCCGTTGTGGGGTGACACTGGCGAAGCAGGGGGAGTTCCTACGGTGAAACAGAGCCTTAAAAAGCAGCCTACGCTAAGGCGGGACACAACAACAAAAACCCGACCTCACTGGAGCTAATTCCCGCAGTGCATCTCGCTAGTAACGGCAAGAGTCTAGGGAATCCAGTGGCTGAATTGGCTCCACCTAAAGGGACAAACAATCTAACCGGGGGAACGAATAAAAACGAATTAAGGGTCTAGGGGAGGTCGAACCCCTTTCGTAGGCTGGACGAGCAGCGGAACTCCCTTATTTCGGGTAGGACACAGCGTAATTGCTGTGAGGTGTTCAGAGTAAATGAACTAGAGAAGAGAATGATTAGACGCAGTGACAACACTAGCGAATCCTGGAAGAACTTACCGTGGAAGCAATTCCGCAGAAACCTCTTCCGCCTACAAAAGCGAATTTACAAAGCTATTCGAGTTGGAGACAAGCGGAAAGCTAAATCTCTGATGAGGCTTGTTCTGAAATCCACCGCAGCGAGATTACTGGCAGTTCGGCAAGTGACCCAACTTAACGCTGGCAAAAAGACAGCAGGAGTAGACGGTAAGGCTTCTCTCTC
Source organism: uncultured Coleofasciculus sp. (assembly GCA_902805485.1). GTDB lineage: Bacteria > Cyanobacteriota > Cyanobacteriia > Cyanobacteriales > Coleofasciculaceae > CADCTM01. The sequence goes on from CADCTM010000923.1 coordinate 5,603, forward strand.
CTACACGGAACGGTTCGCCTTGAGTAAAGAACTTAAGCAACCGATTAGTACATGGAAGCATAAGCCGCTTAGGGAAATTACTATCCCCAAAAAGGATGGAAAAACCCGAATCCTAAAAGTCCCCACCATTGCGGATAGAGCTTGGCAGTGTCTTGTCAAGTACGCACTAGAACCAGCACCCGAAGCAACCTTTCATGCTAGGAGCTACGGATTTAGACCGGGACGTTCCGTGCATGACGCGCAGAAAATCCTACAGATAAACCTCAAATCCGATGCCAAAGGGATAGAAAAACGGGTCATAGAACTCGATATCGAAAAATGCTTCGACCGGATTTGCCACAAATCAATTATGGAACGACTCATCGCCCCACAGGGTATAAAGCTCGGAATCTTCCGATGTCTACTAGCAGGAGTCAACCCAGAATTCCCCGAACAGGGAACACCTCAAGGGGGAGTGGTAAGTCCGTTGCTTGCCAACATTGCACTAAATGGGATTGAGGATATACATCAGTCGGTGCGCTACGCGGATGATATGGTCATCCTACTCAAGCCCAAAGACAATGCCGAGGAAATACTCGGCAAAGTCAGCCAGTTTCTAGCAGAACGTGGAATGAATGTGAGTAAAAAGAAAACTCGCATTACCGCTACGACAGATGGGTTTGATTTCCTTCGCTGGCACTTTAAGGTGCAGAGAAACGGGAAGTTTAGATGTGTCCCTTCAGTGGACAATTTCAAAGCTTTCCGTCAGAAAGTAAAACACATCGTCAACAACTCGAATTATGGTGCTGCGGTCAAGGTTGAGAAATTAGCCCCCGTAGTGCGAGGTTGGAGAAATTATCACCGCTACTGCAAGATGGATGGGTCGCGATTCTCACTGTGGCACATCCAGAACAGAGCGTTCAGGGTGTTCAACAAGGAATCCAAACAAGACCGCTATACCAGTAAGAAATTGCTGGAAAAGGCGTTTCCTACAGTTCCCTACTCCGAAAACAAACACGTCAACGTCAAAGAGGATAAGTCCCCCTTTGACGGAGATGTTAGCTACTGGAATGAGCGTAACAGCAAACTCTATGACGGAGCAACCTCCCAAGTCTTAAAAAGACAAGACCATACTTGTGGATACTGCGACCTAAAAATGCTCAGTGACGAGAAGGTACACCTTCATCATGTTGATGGAAACCATAATAATTGGAAGAAAAACAACCTTCTAGCTATTCACGAAAGCTGCCACGACTACATTCACATGAGCAAACGCGAAAGCTAAGAACATCGGGAGCCGGATGCACCGAAAGGCGCACGTCCGGATCTAACTGGGAGGGGCGGGAGATAATACTCTCCCTCGACTCAACCAAGAGCGAAGCGCAGATCGCGATTCAAGCGAACGAGCCAGAATACAGGCAAATCATTAGGGAAAACAAATAACTTTCAGTTCGCTACGTCCAAAGCTATTCCAGAAATGAGACAGTAAGCAGCTATGCAAAGAACAACCAGTTTTGAAAGTAAAGGTCTTCATTGTTCCGTCACATTTTACACTCCAGATCAACTCGCATCTGGCGATCGCTATCCGGCGATTGTCATGGCTCATGGAATTGGCTTGACCAAAGAGATGGGACTGCCGCAGTTTGCCGAGAAATTCGCTCAAGCCGGGTTCGTCGTCTCGCTGTTCGATTATCGCTACCAGGGTGCTAGTGAGGGAGAACCTCGCGGACAAATGCTTCCTACAGAGCAGCATGAAGACTTTCGTAATGCTATCACCTGGACTCAACTACAAAGCGAAGTTGATCCTGAGCGCATTGGTCTGTGGGGCTTCTCCTATAGCGGGGGGCACGCGCTGCATCTAGCTGCCTTTGATCCGCGTGTGAAAGCGATCGTGGCACAGATGCCTACGGTGAATGCATTTCTCATCTCCCGCCGCGCGGCTTCCCCACTTGCACTCGAAGAACTCACGAAGATAGTTTCACTTGACCGGATAAAACGCTATCAAACCGGAGAGGTGAGCTACCTCCCGTTGGTTGCCCCGCCTGGTGAACCCAGCTTCCTTGCGACACCCGACGCATTCAATTGGGTTGAATCGAACAAAAGCGCGAGCGAAGGAAGATGGGAGAATCGAATCTCCTTTGAATCGATTGAACACTGCCTCTATTACGAACCAGCTCCTCATCTCGAAGCAATCTTTCCTACCCCGTTATGCCTGATTACGGGTGAGAAGGACTTTCTTTCACCTGCCGACTTGACAGCCGATGTCCATGCGCGTGCGATGGAGCCTAAGTCTCTCACAATTTTGAAGGGCGGACACTTTGACGGTTTCCAAGGCGAAGGCTTTGAGATTGCCAGTACAGTTGCGTTGAACTGGTTCGAGAAATATTTGAAGTAGGCTTGAAAGACTTTTTTCGCTGCAAATCATTAAGTTTAGCTGCGAATAGTCAAAGAAAAGTATTTGAGATAAATGTGACAAAAACCATTTTGATTACGGGAGCCTCTTCTGGACTGGGCAAAACCACTGCGCGCTTTTTCGCCCAGGAAGGCTGGAACGTTGTGGCTACAATGCGGCGACCGGAGGAAGAACGAGAACCTGTTCAACTCCCCAACGTGCTTGTCACGCGGTTAGACGTTCAAGATCGCATGAGCATCGCGGAGGCAATCGAAGCTGCGATCGCTCGATTTGGGCAAATTGACGCTTTGGTCAATAATGCTGGCTTTGGACTCTTCGGGTTGTTCGAGGCGACACCACCCAAAAAGATAGCGGAGCAATTCAGCATCAACGTCTTTGGGGTCATGGATGTTACGCGCGCGATTTTGCCACATTTTCGGCAAAACAAAGGCGGCTTGATCCTCAATATAAGTTCGGGAGGTGGCGTATTCACGCTGCCGATGCTTTCGCTATATTGCGCCAGCAAGTTTGCACTCGAAGGTTTCAGCGAAGCACTTTCCTACGAACTGGCTTCGCAGAATATTGTCGTGAAGCTGATCGAGCCTGGTGGCATAGCGAACACCAAGTTCGAGCAGCGTAGCGGTGCCGAGGCTGTACAGAATGCCACGATTCCTGACTACGAGCGCTTTGTCGCGCATACCAACGCTGTCTTTGAGGGTCTTCGCGAAGTGCGCCAAGCCACAGAGGAGGACGTTGCGAAGGTAATTTACCAGGCGGCAACTGACGGCACGGATTGTTTGCGCTACGTAGCAACGGAAGACATTAAACCGATGGTGAAGGCGCGGCGGGAAACCTCTGAGGACGAATATATTGCTTTCATGCGAACTCGCTTTGGTGTCAAAGTGCAACCCGGATATACCGTCTAATAATTCTCATGGAGCGGACTGCCGGAAGTTGTTGTCATAGTGCAAAGGTTATTTGCAGCCGCTCAAGCAAACCGTTCTCTAATCTTCAATTCCACAACAGGAGCTTAACAATGACCACGTTATCTGGAAAAGTCGCACTCGTTACAGGTGGAACATCAGGGATTGGTAAAGCCAGCGCGATCGCACTAGCTCAAGCAGGAGCAAAAGTTGTTGTTGCAGGTCGTCGGCAAGTTGAAGGCGAAGAAACCATTCGGCTTCTTCAAGCCAGCAGTGGGGAAGGTTTTTTTGTCGCGACGGATGTTTCTAAAGAAGCTGATGTGCAAACACTGATTGAGAAAACGATGGCACACTATGGACGACTCGACATTGCCTTCAACAATGCTGGAGTGGATCAAGAGACCACACCTTTACCAGAGCAAACTGAAGCTACCTACGATCGCATCATGGATATCAATGTTAAAGGCGTATGGTTGTCCTTGAAACATGAGATTCCAGCCATGTTGAAAAATGGCGGTGGGGCGATCGTCAATACCAGTTCGGGTCTGGGCTTGGTCGGTGCAGCAGGGGTGCCAATTTACGTGGCTAGCAAACATGCTGTGATAGGGCTAACAAAATCGGTGGCATTAGAATATGCCTTGCAAGGAATTCGGGTGAATGCCGTCAGTCCAGGCTTGATTCAAACCGAGATGCTCGATCGCACTGTCCAAACAAATACAGAATTGATGGAGTATTTCAAAACGACGTTGCCAATGGGTCGGATTGGTACGCCCCAGGAAGTGGTAAATGCTGTGCTATGGCTCTGTTCAGACGCTTCTAGTTTTGTCACTGGACAATCGCTCACGGTTGATGGTGGATATACCGCGCAATAACAGGAGAAGAATAAAACGTAACCAACGTCGCCAGCTCAAACTCCAAGCATTTCGCTAACTCTGCCAAATCTCCATAAGCAACTGCATCCTTTGTGCTTTGCTCGACTTTCAAAAGACAGGATAATTAACCCCCTCAGATGAACACCAACTCGATTCCGGTTCATCTGTGCGCGCCATCACGATGCTTGTAAACATTACTCACTTAGCAGACCATTGTCATGCCTACCCCAAATGCAACCAAACTCGCTTAAGTTACATCTTAACTGGTTAATTTTGCCTGGTGGCTACTCTGTTGAATTTATAAGATTTAAACCAATCAATTCCCGTTCATTCCTGACGACATAAAGCCATTACAGACAACCGAGAAGGAGGATGTCATGACTGACTATGACTACATTGTGATTGGTGCAGGTTCGGCAGGATGCGTGGTCGCCAACCGTCTGACAGAAGACAGTGACACAACGGTGTTACTTCTCGAAGCGGGCAACCCAGATACGAAACCAGAGATTCAAATTCCTGCGGAATGCCTCAGTCTACAAGGCTCCTCTGTGGACTGGGCCTATTTCTCTGAACCCGAACCCTACCTGAATAATCGCAAAATCTTTTGTCCCCGTGGCAAAGTCCTGGGAGGCAGCAGTTCGATTAATATCATGATTTATCTGCGGGGCAATCCTCACGATTATGACCACTGGCAGTCATTGGGGAATCCCGGTTGGAGTTACCAAGATGTTTTGCCCTACTTCAAGAAATCGGAGCACCAGCAGCGAGGCGCGTCTGAATTTCACGGGGTCGATGGTCCTTTGAGTGTGAGCGATCACATTGCGCCCACTGTAGTATCCCAACGCTTTGTAGACGCAGCAGTGGCATTAGGCTATGACCATAATCCTGATGCTAATGGGAGGCAGCAAGAAGGGGCAGGACTCTATCAGTTAACTATTAAGGATGGTAAGCGGCATAGTACCGCTGCTGCCTTCCTTGTGCCCATTCTCCAGCGTCCCAATTTGACTGTAACGACAGGAGCGTTGGTGACTCGCTTGTTGTTTGAGGACACCCGTACCGTTGGGGTGGAGTACCTGCATGAGGGCACACTGCACCAGGTCAGAGTCAACCAAGAAGTGATTTTAAGTGCTGGCGCGTTCGATTCGCCCAAGCTGCTGATGCTTTCCGGCATTGGGGATGCAGAACACCTGCAAGCGCTGGGAATTCCGGTAGTGGCTGATTTGCCGGGTGTTGGTCAAAACCTCCAAGACCACCCTGTCGTGTCTGTGACACACGAGGCAACTCAGGATTTACACACGGCTTGCACCAGTAGTATCGCTGAAGCGGGCTTGTTTTTGCATACCGAGGGGAATCTGGATGCTGCGCCAGATTTACAGTTTCTCTTCGGTCCCGTTGTGTTGGCACCGCCTGGTTATGCCCACTCTGGTTTAGGATTCACAAGTTTCGTCTGTTTGACTCATCCCCAAAACATTGGCAGTGTCAGTTTGCGTTCCCCAGAACCCAAAGACGCACCAATGATTCAAATGAACTTTCTCCAAAGTGAAACTGATGTGCAAAAGCTCGTTGTTGGGATTAAATTACTCCGTAACTTGTTCGGTGCAAGTGCTTTGGATGAGTTTCGCGGTAAGGAAATCGCTCCGGGTGCCGACAAGCAGAGTGATGCAGCACTCGTTGCTTACGTCCGGGAAACTTGCAGTACAGTGTGGCATCCGGTGGGCACTTGCAAAATGGGCACTGACCCAATGGCGGTTGTAGACCCTGAACTACGAGTACATGGAATTGAGGGGTTGCGTGTTGTGGATGCTTCCATCATGCCAACGATTACCACAGGCAATACGAACGCACCGACCATCATGATTGGCGAAAAAGCAGCTGATTTAATTAAATCAGCTGCTTGCGTTTCACAACAAGTAGCTTCAATAATTGCAAACTAACATCTAGATTTTCCTTTGTGACGTTGACGGCATGAACGTCTTCTTGATCTGAGTCGAAAGCTTGAGAGCTAAGGCAACGTACCTTTGCAGAGTTCTTCTGGTAGGTGCTGCATCAGCCGCACAAACCCCGATGGATCGTCCAATCCCTGAGATACAATCAATGAGCCTTGAATAGCAGCCACCGCGTCTTGTGCACGCTGCTGGGCAAGTTCCTCACTCATCCCACACTCAATTAGCACGGTGGCGATCGCATCAATCCAGACTCGATAAATGGCTTTGACTCTGTCATGAAACACATCGCGGGCAGAACCCAAGAGCAAAATCGCAAATAAGCAAGGTTGCTTTCCTCCTTCATAGACTTCATTCACGCGATCGCACATATATTGCAAGCGAGATAAGGGTTCACCTGGGCTATTGAGCGTTTGCACAATATTTTGGTCTAACCAGCTCTCCAGATAATCCAGCATCGATTCAACCATCTCATCCTTGCCGCCAGGGAAGTGATGGTAAAGGCTAGCTTTCCCTAATCCAGTTGCTTGAGAAATCTTGGATAGAGTTGCGCCATCGTAGCCATACTGCCGAAACAGGCGCATCAGGGAGGGAATATAGGTTTCTTTAGGCATTGATCATAAGTTCAAACTTTTCTGTTGACATTGTACCGAACGCTCAGTACAGTTAGTATATACCGAACGAACGGTACAGTTCTAAATCTAATTCGGTCTTATCTAAATGAAAGAGGACTAACCCATGATTAAGCTCTATGGTCACGAACTGTCTGGCAACAGCTACAAAGCAAAATTAATGCTCTCGTTGCTGGGCTTAGACTACGAGTGGATTAAAGTCGATTTGTTGGCAGGGGCGCACAAACAGCCTGAATTTTTAGCACTCAATTCGTTTGGGCAGGTGCCAGTGTTGGTTGATGAAAATACTGTTCTAGCCGATGCTCAAGCGATTCTCGTTTACCTGGGGAGGCAGTATGGTGGTGAAGCTTGGTTGCCCTCAGAAGCAGAAGCAATGAGCCGCGTGATTCGATGGCTATCAACTACAGCGGGAGAAATTCGGCAAGGTCCAGAAGCGGCACGTTTGTACTACCTATTCAACGCAACCAGCATCAACCTGGAGCAGGCAAATCAGAAAGCAGCGTTCATCTTGACTCAATTGAACGATCATTTAGCTGATCGCCAATGGCTGGAGTTAGAGCGTGCGACAATCGCTGATGTGGCAGTCTTCCCTTACGTTGCCCTCGCGAACGATGGCAAAATTTCTCTAGACAATTACCCAAATGTGCTGGCTTGGATCGATCGCGTCAAACATCTTCCTGGTTTTGTCGGCATGATTGGCATTGCAGAGCCTGTTGCAGCGTAGGGAGGGCATTATGCCACGTAAATTTGGAGAAATTGCCTTCACGCCCCAAGTGCAAGCCGCACAAGAACAACGGGGTTCGCGGCAGAGCTATGAACGCTACATTGCAAAGGGTCCTGACAATGATTCGATTACTCCCAAGCTTGAGGAATTCATCGCTCAACTCGACGGGTTTTACTTGGGAACCGTCAGTTCCAATGGCTATCCCTACATCCAGTTTCGCGGCGGTCCCTCCGGTTTCCTGAAGGTACTTGATGAGAAAACCCTCGGGTTTGCTGACTTTTCTGGGAATGTGCAGTACATCACGGTGGGCAATCTGTCTGGCAACGACAAAGCGTTTTTGTTCTTGATGGATTATCGCCATCGCAAACGCATCAAGATTTGGGGAAGAGCCGAATATGTTGAAGATAATTCAGCATTGATTAAACGACTACGAGACTCAGATTATTCAGCCGAAGTGCAAGGCGCTATCCTCTTCCACGTAGAAGCCACCAGTGAGAATTGTCCCCAGCATATTCCCATCCGCTATTCAGAAACAGAAGTTGCAGCGATGATGGCTCCCCTGCAAGCTCGGATTGCCGAATTAGAACAGCAGCTGGGCGATCAGCCGGAGGCTTGACGCTACGCGTATCGCACTTCTTCAATTACTGCCGATAACACAGTCATTAATGACTAGGAGCAATCTCATGACACAACCTCTCTGGTTTTTTGGCACTCGCCTCACCATCGTTGCCGATCACACCACGACCGGAGGTCAGTACGATCTGATCGAAGGCTACTTCCCCCCTGGCACACAGCCTCCTCCCCATCGCCACCCCCGGTATTCTGAACAACTCTATGTGCTGGAAGGGGAGTTCACGGTCTGGGCAGGTGAGAACAAGGTTGTGCTAAGCCCTGGTGAAAGCTACCTGATTTCTCCAGGCACACCTCATGTGGTCGCCGCGCTCAGCGATAAGCCAGCTCGTGGGTTGGTCGTTGCTGCGCCCAGTGCCTTTGCTCGGCTGATCGCAGCAGTGGGGACGCTGGATGAGACACAACCACCGGACATGGCGCTGTTTGAACGTATTTCTGCTGAGATTGGCGACGAATTGCTTGGTGCGCCCGGAGATCTACCCTCCACATGATGCTATGAGAACATAGCAATTCTGTTAATTCCAATCCAATCATGCATGATTGCGCGGAGCGCACTACCAAAGGCAATCGCACTTCGCTGAGGAGCGGTATTGCCGGGAAAAGCGAAATGCACAACGAACCAATAAAAAAAGGAGACTCTAATGCCTTACGTTACTGTCGGTAAAGAAAACTCTGGAAGCATCGATATCTACTACGAAGACTTCGGAGCAGGTCAACCCGTCGTGCTAATCCACGGGTTTCCTCTGAGCGGTCATTCCTGGGAGAAACAGGTGGCGGTTTTGCTGGACAAGGGCTATCGGGTCATCACTTATGATCGCAGAGGATTTGGCGATTCCAGCCAACCGTCGTTTGGCTATGACTACGACACCTTCGCGGAGGATCTGAACAAGCTCATGACAGAACTTGACCTACGTGATGTCGTGCTGGTTGGTTTCTCGATGGGGACGGGTGAAGTGACGCGCTATCTCGGCAAGTATGGCTCGGAGCGTGTCAGTAAAGCAGTGCTAATGGCTCCGGTGCCACCCTTCCTGCTGAAGACAGACGACAATCCCGAAGGGGTCGATCGCAGTGTCTTCGACGGGATTATGAAGAGTATCGTAGAAGATCGTCCAGCCTATCTATCCACATTTTTGAAAGACTTCTACAACGTTGATGTGTTTCTCGGCGATCGCATCAGCAACGATGCCATCCAGATGAGCTGGAATGTCGCGGCAGGAGCTTCCGCCAAGGGGACTCTGGACTGTGTACCGTCGTGGTTGACCGATTTCCGTGACGATCTGCCACGCATCGATGTGCCAACCCTGATCATCCAGGGGGATGCCGATCGCATCCTCCCTCATCATTCCACCGGAGCGAGACTGCCGAAGCTAATCAAGAACAGTTGGCTGGTGGTGATACCCGACGGTCCGCACGCAATTAACTGGACTCATCCAGATCAGGTCAACCCTGCGCTGCTGGATTTTCTCAAAGAAGGAAATTAATCAAGCACGCCTTCCAGCAGCCTTCGCTTGTGGCGACGTTCCTGGAAAACTTCCTAGCGCAGATCGTCAACATCAGGCTACCCCTCATCTCTCAGGTATATCCTACATGACCAGCAACACCACGACCGACATCCAAATGCAGAGCTGGGTTCAAGCCTTCGCCGATAAGTCGGAAAACTCATTCGCGGACGCTTTTGCCCACAACGTCACTCTTGAAGCCAGCGTGCTTGTCCGCCCGATCGAGGGACGGGATTGCGTGAAAAGTGTCATGGCTACCGCCAGCCAAGTTTACGAGGCGCTCACCTTCAATCGCCCTGGCTCCCCAATATGGTCTGACAATTTTTCCTCCAGACTCCGCTATCGATTAAACGCTGCGTGAGAACAGAGGTATCTCAGGAAATCATTTTGGTGGGAGACAATCTCTTCTTTTCTATCTCACATGAGTAAAAAACGCTGCCTATCGAGGGTACGTTCTCGTGTTGAAAGCAACCCACTGCAAACTACTCTTTCACCCCTCAACAACCACAGGATTTATCATGATGAAAAAACTAGAAGGAAAAGTCGCTCTTGTCACCGGCGGTACCAGCGGCATCGGTCTTGCCACTGCCAAACGTTTTGTCGCCGAAGGGGCATATGTCTTCATCACGGGTCGTCGCCAAACTGAACTGGATGCCGCCGTCAAAGAAATCGGTAAAAATGTTACGGGTGTTCAGAGCGATGCCTCCAAACTGGCAGACCTTGATCGCCTGTTCGCCACGATTGAGCAAGAGCAAGGACACCTTGATGTGCTCTTCGCCAATGCAGGCGGTGGAGAACTCGCCCCACTCGGAGCCATCACCGAAGAACACTTTGACAAAACGTTCAACACGAACGTCAAAGGACTGCTGTTCACCGTGCAGAAGGCACTGCCTCTGTTGCCAGAGGGTGCTTCGATCATTCTGAACGCCTCGACTACTACTACTATGGGTACCCCAGCCTTCAGCGTTTACAGCGCGACCAAAGCCGCTGTGCGCTCGTTTGCCCGCAATTGGACACTCGATCTCAAAGAACGCCATATCCGAGTTAATGCTATTAGCCCTGGTGTCGTGCCCACTCCCGGTTACAATCTCATGGGACTGAGTGAGGAACAAGTGCAGGATTTCGTAGCAACCCAAGCCAACAATATCCCACTAGGACGAGTAGGCACAACGGATGAGATTGCCAAAGCTGTTGTCTTTCTCGCTTGTGACGATAGCAGCTTTGTCAACGGCATTGAGTTATTTGTCGATGGCGGTATGGCACAGATTTGAAGTGCCCTCACAGTGGTCGGTAATGTTCCAAGCGGGCTGTTTATTGTTCAACTTTGGATAGATAGCCAACGCTGTCCTCTCCACGGACGAGATTGTAGAAGCAATGGCGTAACGTCCTCCTCAAACGAGATGGACGTGGACACCCAATACGACGACGACATCAGAGTTATCCCGAAAGTACACAGCTCTTGTAGAGCTACAGCCAAATCAATTGCATTCTGGAGATGGTATTATGGCAATTCTCAAACTTGTTGATGGTACAACTTACACTTCTGTAGATGATATTGCGCGGGAACTGGCTCCCTTGAATGTTGAGCTAAAGCGCTGGTCGATTGGAGACAATCGAGACGTTCAAAATCTACTAGCAAAGGATGCCCTCAGCGATGAGGAGAAGGCACAGGTTCTCGACGCGCTTGATGGCTACTTTGAAGAACTTAAGCAAACAGCAGGGTATCAGTCTCGTGACTTAATTGTGCTGCACCCAGAGGTTCCGAACCTCAGCACTCTCCTGGCTAAGTTTGACGCAACTCACTACCACACTGACCCGGAAGTCCGCTACATCATTGCTGGTGATGGGGTATTTGGCTTTGTGCGTCCTGATGGCACTCAGGTCGAGTTGACAGTGCAAGCCGAGGATTACATCAACCTCCCAGCGAACACTGAACACTGGTTTGAGCTAACACCATCGCAACGGATTAAAGCTGTGCGCTACTTCACGACGACTGAAGGGTGGGTACCGGAATATACGAATACTGAAAAACACTTCCGTCAAGCTCCCGTTGTCTAACACAACGGATGAGATAGAGGGAATTATCTTACAAGCCAAAGCCATAGCAGTTTACTCTATCGCTCAACAAGTCCTAACAGTAATTTGAGTTTGGGTAGAGTCACCTTGCTCGTCAATCTGGCATTAATGTCGAAGCAATTCGATGTGAACGATTTCAGTCTAATTAGTTTTACAACACTCTTGAAAACCATGAAAACACTACTGAAAAGAACCGCGTTGCTCCTTGCTCTGCCAATCACTGTCTTAGCTAATTTCCCCTTAAGAGCCTCTGCTGATTCTACGGCTGGCATCATCCTGAGTATGAAATGCCGGGGTGGCTACAACATTAATATTTGGCAGAACCATACGAACGGTGAACTGCTCTATCGTGCGACCAGTCCCAACGGGAATTTAAGTGTGGACGGAGGAACTAGCCAAGCGACAGAAGGTGTTCGAGTGTATAAGTTTCGGAATGGAAATTATCAATATTGGGTGTGGGATGGTACGTTAGATAACCCGCAGTCTGGAACTTTAGAGGTGTATAAAAACAACCGTATCTTAATGCAGCGAACTTGTACGAAAAATTAAATACTCTAGCGCGTGTTAAGCACTTTTTTAAAACCTAGTTCGTTAGTGCCAGAACAAAGATAACCGTGAACATCAACAAGCGAAGAGAGACATGAATATCAACAAGAATGACACCGCAGTAGTCGTTATCGATCCGCAAAACGATGTCTTGAGCGAAACAGGAGTTTCTTGGGACTTGGTGGGTGACAATGTTAAGGATAACAAGACCGTCGAGAACATCGAGCGCATCTTCAAAGCCGCGAAGCAGAATGAATTTGAGGTTTTCATCTCCCCCCACTATTACTACCCCACCGACTATGGCTGGAAATTTGCCGGAACCGTGGAGCAAATGATGCTTAAATCCAGGGAGTTTGATCGCAGGGGTGCGTTGAGCCTCGATGGTTTCTTGGGTTCTGGCGCTGACTGGCTTGAGCGTTACAAGCCCTTTATCGAAGATGGCAAGACAATCGTAGTCAGTCCCCACAAAGCTTACGGACCGCAGAGCAACGACCTCGTTTTACAACTGCGTAAGCGCAACATCAACAAAGTCATTCTGCTCGGAATGCTGGCAAATATTTGTGTTGAAGCTCACCTACGCGACTTGATCGAACAGGGATTTGAGGTGCTTGTTATCAAAGACGCAACGGCTGCCCCTCAACATCCGGAACTGGGCGACGGCTACAAAGCGGCACTGATTAATTTCGGGTATATCGCCAATGCTGTTCTGTCTACGGACGAGGTTGTAGCAGCAATGGCATAACACCTATCAACGATGCTAATTGCAGAGGCAGTTGCACTTGCAGCTCAGGAAAATCCAAGTGGGAATGGTGTTTGTCTATGATTCATGGCAAAGCGAATCGGTGGTAAAACAACTGAGATCGAAGCAAGTCATGTGCCCTTTATCTCTCATCCAAGAGAAGTTGCCAAACTGATTATTGAAGCAGCAAGCTCTGCTGTGAAGTAATCCCATATCGCCGAATGAAGTTAACCTCAAACGCAAAGGAGATGGAAATGGATACCCAATACTACGACGACATTATTATCGGTGGCGGTAAAGCCGGTAAAACACTGGCACCAGCGCTGGTTGCGGACGGACGGAAAACCGCTCTGGTGGAACGTAGCTTAAACATGATTGGTGGCTCGTGCCCTAATATTGCCTGCATTCCCAGCAAAACGATGGTGGCAAGTGCACAGGTGGCAAATACCGTGCTTCACAGTGCTGCCTATGGCATCAAGACGACGCCGCCAACGGTTGATATGGCGGCAGTGATTGGGCGCAAACGATCAGTCGTGCAGTCCCTGCGACCAATAAATCTTAACAAGTTGCACACCGCTTTGGGGGACGATCTGATCATTGGCACCGCTCGCTTTGTGACACCTAAAACGATTGAAGTGGCAACATCTGAGGGAACAACTCGCTTACTCACCGCCGAACGATTGTTTATCAATACAGGCACACGACCGTTGATTCCATCCGTGCCGGGACTCAAAGAAGCTGGGTTTTTGACCAGTGAGTCAATCATGGAGCTAGAACAGTTGCCTGAGCACCTGATCATTCTCGGTAGTGGTTACATTGGGTTAGAGTTTGCCCAGATGTTCCAGCGCTTTGGCTGTCGCGTCACTGTGATTGGGCAGAGTGAGCAAATCCTGTCGCAGCAAGACCCAGATATTGCGATCGCGGTGCAAACGCTACTGGAACGAGATGGCATTGAATTCTTGCTGAAGGCGAAGGTCTTAAGGGTCGAGCGCTCTGGCAATGCAACTAAACTTCTTCTTCAAGTTGCCGATCGTCCAATGGAACTTCAAGGTTCGCATTTGCTCGTTGCTGTCGGTCGTACACCAAACTCCGACAGCTTAAATCTAGCTGCTGCAGGTGTAGCAACCGATGCACGCGGATTTATTCGAGTCAACGATCGCCTGGAAACGAACATACCGAATATCTGGGCGTTAGGCGATATCAATGGGGGACTGCAATATACCCATGTGTCGCTCGACGACTATCGCATTGTCAAAGCGAATCTGATTGATGGGGACAACCGCAGTACGTGCGATCGCTTAGTTCCATCTTGTCTCTTTATCGACCCAGAACTGGCTCAGGTGGGCCTGACCGAAACCGAAGCACAGCAACAAGGGTATGCCATCCGAGTGGCGAAGCTGGATGCCTCAAACATTATGCGAGCGGTAACAGGGGGTCAAACCGATGGACTGATGAAGGCGATCGTGGATACCGAGACGGGTCATATTCTGGGGTGTTCACTCTTGTGTCATGAAGCGGGTGAAGTGATTTCGACGGTGCAGATGGTGATGCAAGCTCAGATGCCCTACACCGTTCTGCGTGATGCAGTTTTGACTCATCCCACGATGACTGAAGGGTTAAATATGCTGTTTTCCAAGGTGTAAGAAGGCAGTAAGTGCAGACACCGCACAATTCTTTACAGCCAAACGAGGCTTGAATTCGTTATTGACGGCAGAACCATTCTTACCGGGACTTAAACGAAAATCGAGAAGCAGTAAAGGTATAATCCAAGCATGGCAGTCAGTTTACGTTAAGGTTTGAGCCATGAAAGAGATAACTCCCGCCGCCATGCCCCCTTGCTTCGAGAGATGGTGTAAACGCTTTGATGATGTCTGGACGCATCAAGCACAAAAACGGGAGTTTAGGAACTATATCGGGGGATTATTAGGGGAAAGTGAACGAAAAAAACTGTCTCAAATGTCAGATAACGCCGTGGGAGTGACATACCACCGATTACACCATTTTTTGACAGAAGCGCCTTGGAATGACCAACAGGTAAATGAGCGGCGTTTACAGGTGATGAATCAGTGTAGCCTTGCCTCGGATAAGTAGAGGATTCACATTAATCGTTGACGATTCAGGACATCGAAAAAGTGGGAATTTCACGGCGGGGGTAGGACGGCAGTACCTAGGAGAAATCGGGAAAACCGAGAACCCAATTGTGGTGGTAACAACACATCTTTATGACGAAAAAAAAAGCCTTCCGTTAGATATAGAGTTATATCAACACGCCAGTTCTTTAGCTCAGGGAAAAAAAGACCTTGAATTCAAGAAAAAGCCGGAGCTAGCTTTAGCTTTAGTTGATCGAAGCTTGGAGAGAGGATATCGACCGGGTATCGTGGTAATTGACGCAGGTTATGGAAATAACACGACGTTTCTGCTGGAGCTGGAAAAAAGGAAACTCAAGTATTTAGGAGGATTAGCCAAAAACCGCAAAGTGATAATTGAAACCGAAGCAAATAAATTCCAAGAGATTCGCTTAGATAAATTAGCTGAATCATTGCGGAGTGAAGCTTTTACCTCTGTCCAACTCAATTTAGATAAACCGAAAACCGTTTGGGTGGCAACTGTTGAAGTTGAACTATCACAGCTTGAAGGAACGAGAACAATTGCTA
>CADCTM010000924.1 GCA_902805485.1 uncultured Coleofasciculus sp.
ACTAATCCCTCAAAAGAGAAAAATTCTTTGCATTCTCTAACCCACTGCATAAGTGGCATGAGTTCAAGAGATACATACAGGAAAGCGCATCTATCAAAAGAAATAATCTTTTCCTTTTGAGAGGTAACGAGGCGCGTTGTCTACTTCTGTCCTCTATTAGAAACTTAGGCGCAACTGAATTATGGCGAGATATTTTGGCAACACGGCAAACAATTACTACGATTACCTCGGTACTGAATCACTTGTCGCTTACGGCAATGGCGGCAATGATACTTTAATTGGAAATACAAATAATGATTCTTTATACGGCGGTAGTGGTGACGACTATTTGGATGGATTTTCCGGTGACGACTTTCTCAAAGGCGGTTTGGGGAATGACACTTTAATTGGTGGCGCGGGCAGCGATACCCTGGATGGTGGCTATGGTAGTGATCTCATGGCTGGTGGGACAGGTGATGATGTTTACTCTGTTAATAGTGTCTTTGACGTGGTTGTGGAAAATGCGAACGAAGGCATTGATACAGTCGTGTCTACTGTTAGCTACACCATAAGCGACAACGTGGAGAATTTAGTACTTGCTGGCAACGCTGCTAATGGTGCGGGAAATGCCCTTGACAACACACTCGTTGGCAATAACGCGAACAATATTTTGTATGGCTTGGGGGGCGATGATATCTTTGATGGTGGATTAGGGATTGATACGCTCATTGGCGGCACGGGCAATGACACCTATTTTGTAGACAGTACAACCGATTCCATCATTGAGAACTTGAACGAAGGCATTGATATAGTTGGCTCTTCTGTTAGCTACACGTTGGGCGACAACGTGGAGAATTTGGTTCTTACCGAGAATGCGGCTAATGGCGCAGGTAACTCGCTCAACAACACCCTTACGGGTAATGCTGCTGATAATATTTTGTCTGGAGGAGGAGGCAATGATGCTCTATATGGCGGTGCTGGCAAGGACACGCTATTAGGAGGTTCTGGGAACGATCTTCTCGTGGGTGGAGATGGAAATGACCGTCTGGATGGTTATGCCACCACAGGTACGGAATATGACACTTTATCGGGTGGTGCTGGGAGTGATACTTTTATTCTGGGTGGTTCGTGGGGCGTTTCCTATCAGGGGAATGGCTATGCTGTGATTACCGACTGGGATTCTTCGTCTGACTTTATTGAAGCCCGTGGTAGTTCTAGTCAATACTTTCTTCAGTCGGGTGATTTTGGGGTTGGCGGTTCGGCTGCGGATCTGGGGATTTACTACAGAGGCAGTAACAGCAATGACTTAGTTGGTATTGTACAAGACTCGACGAATGTTAACTTCACACGGGATTTCATATTCGTCTAGATTAGGGCGTATTTTCAAATCTTAAAATTTCCCCTTTATTTAAGTGGGAACTCAGCTTTTCTTAGTCCCCGCAAGGATTCTCGCGGGGACACATGAGTTTATTTTCCTCTTCTTCAAGGGGGGAACATCCGGTGTAGACACCCCGAGGGGCACAGATTCGTAAGCCCTGGTTAACTCATGACAGCCGCCACGCGCAACTCTTGGTCTTGGAAGAGGGGTGTACTTAAGTAGCGTTCACCAAAGCTCGGTTGAATCATGACAATTAGTTTGCCCTCATTTTCGGGACGTTTTGCGACTTGAATGGTGGCGTAGAGGGCGGCACCAGTAGAAATGCCGGAAAGGAGTCCTTCTTCACGGGCAAGGCGACGCCCATAAGCGATCGCTTCTTCATCAGTAACGGCAATCACTTCATCGATTAGCGCAACGTTGAGAACTTTCGGAACGAAACCTGCACCTAGTCCCTGAATTTTATGAGGTCCAGGATGCCCGCCTGAAAGCACAGGACTGCTGGAGGGTTCAACGGCAACGATCTTAAAGCTAGGTTTGCGTTGTTTAATCACTTCCGCCACACCAGTAATTGTCCCACCGGTACCAATTCCCGCCACCATAATATCGACTTTGCCGTCGGTATCTTCCCAAATTTCCTCAGCAGTTGTTTGCCTATGAATTTCTGGGTTAGCTGGGTTGTTGAATTGTTGCAACATATAAGCATCGGACGTTGATTCAACAATCTCTTGCGCCCGACGAATACAGCCGCTCATTCCTTGAATGCCTGGAGTGAGTTCCAGTTGAGCGCCATAAGCACTCAACATCGCCCGTCGCTCTGTACTCATGGTGTCGGGCATTGTCAAAATCAGTTGGTAGCCCTTGGCGGCGGCGGCCATTGCTAGAGCAATACCTGTATTTCCGGAAGTGGGTTCAACTAAAAGAGTTTTTCCAGGAGTGATCAGTCCCTGTTGTTCGGCGGCATTGATCATGCTAACGCCGATCCGGTCTTTAACGGAGGCAGAGGGGTTCATTCCCTCTAGTTTTACGACAATACGAGCCAAACAGCCTTCAGACTGGGGGATGCGGTTCAATTGTACTAAAGGAGTTCGACCGACGAGTTCTGTAATATTTTGGGCAATTCTCATGAGTTTTTAGTGGTTAGTTGTTATTGGTCTTTATGCCATTGTCTTATGGACTCGCCCCCTAACCCCCCAATTTTGGGGGAATTAAGATACAAATAACTCCCCCTAGATTTGGGGAATGGGGAGCTTTCATTCCAAGAGTACGTAAGTCCTATTTAAGCCATTGTCTTATGCTACTGACCAATCACTACTAGATGTAATACATAATGTCTAACTGCCGTCTGGCGTCACGCTTCTCACGTAAATCTTGGAGAGTGTATCCGCGCAAGACCTCATTAGCACGGTTGTGGACTTCTTGCCAAATTTCTCCAACTACAGCACTTTCTGCGGTTTTAGCTGAACCATCATTTTTAGACACTTTTGAGTCTGAGCCTTCCAGACAATCAATCACGTCTAGAAGCGTAATTTTCCAAGGTTCTCGTCCAAGGATATACCCTCCTTTTGCTCCCCGCTGACTATGCACCAAACCCCCTCGCCTCAAAGTTGCGAGTAACTGTTCTAGATATCTGTCAGGGATACTTTGCTGCGCTGCAATTTGCCGGATTTGCAGCGGCTCCCCTTCATCGTAATAACCAGTTAGCTCTAACAGCGCCAGAAGCGCATACTCAGTCTTACAGGAAAGTTCCACAGTTTAGATTAAACGTAAAGGGTGACTTTTTTATTATACTACGGTTCCCCACTGGTGATTTAAGGGTTTTTGAAACACCTTTTGGTAGGGGCACGATAAAATCGTGCCCCTACTGTCTGTGCATAATCAATAAAATAGCCTCGCTATCAACGAGGCTATCTATTCAGATTTTGATTTTTGATCTTCAGTCAGTGAAGCGGTTTAGAACGTAAAGGTAGTTCTCAGTGTACCAATGACTACATCGTCGTTGGCATCCCGCTGCTGAGGAGCAGTCAACCAAATAATACCGGGAGTAATCGAGATATTGTTGGTTAACTGATACTTATAGAATCCTTCAAAGTGCCATGCATTGTCACGATCAAAACCACCGCCAGCACGAAGACCTGGAGTAACACCTCTTAATGTCGGTTCTACACCTGCGAACAGACCTAAGACGTTGCCTTTTTTACCAAAGTCAGAGAAGGCAATGCCGCCACCGTATGTCCAGATGTCGCCACGTCCCTGACCAAGGAGGATCGCCTGAGTATAAGTTGCAAAGCCACTCAGTGAAATGTTGTCACTGAAACGGAAAGCGGCTTCTCCTCCTAAAGAGTTAGTTACAGTAGGAACGTCTCTGCCCCCACTTCTTGTGAGGAGTGCAGATGGACGATTCGCCAAGGTCGAACCAACAATACCAGTAGCACCACCTTGATCAAAGATGTCGGTTCCGCTGTTGTTGTAAGCGTGGACGAAAGTCGCCCCAAGGCCGATCCTGTCACCAAGATTAAAGTTTAGTTGTCCGAGTGCCGCAAAGTCGCCGTCAAATAGTCCTGCCTTTTCAGCAGGATTATTGGCACCAAACGGATTACTTCCAGTTCCAGCACCTGGTACACCTCCCCCAGATCCAGCTAAGTAGCCAACTGTTAGAGTACTCGGTCCCAAGATACTGGTTAACGGACCAACACCTAGGCTAATGGCGCCACCAGCACCACCACCGATCCGATAGATTGGATTCTGCGACGCGAAGGTGGAAAGCGCACCGTTACCACCATCTCCATCATCAAAATAAGGATTGAGGGTAGGAACATAGTCGCTGTGTGCGCCGCCGGTTGCCGCAACGTAAACTTTTGAGCTGCCAAAATTGAAGTAGTAGCCTAACCAGTCTAAGACAACACGATTATCGCCAGTGCCACCGACTTCAAAGGTTTGAGTGCCTTCAGGTGTTCCAGTTGGTGAAGGGTTACCTAGACCACCAACGTCAAAAGTCGGCTTACTAAATGCTTGAGCATTACCCATCGAAAGACGAGTAACCAAAAGGTCTTTACCTGTGAAGCTGGTGTTGAGTCTCAAACGTACACGGTTTTGAAAGACAGTGTTGTTGGATTCTGGCTGGTTAAACTCGTCAGTGATGGCAAATATTGCCTCACCTTGCAGTTTGGTAGTCGTAGAGAACTGACGGGCTTCCAGGAAACCAACACGTCCATCCAACTTATCGACCCGTGCGCCCAAAGTAGTTAGTTCTGTTCGGAACTCACTCACTAAGCGCTGGAGGGTTTCTAAATCCGATTTTCTAACAAAATCAGCAGTACTTGTCTGAATTAAACGCTCAACTTGGTTTAAACAGGCATTTAAACCAGCAGCAAATTCATAACGGCTCAGGGCGCGGTTGCCTCGATAAGTGCCATCGGGATAACCAGCAATACAGCCATAGCGCTCGACTAAACTCCGTAAAGCTTCAAACGCCCAGTCTCCCGGTGAGACATCTCTCAGTTGGGTGACGTTGGTAACTTGATCTTGGGCGTTGCTATTCCCTTCTTTGCTGTAGCGGTTTATTTGCTCTAGAGCATCCGTGTTTGCGGGAGCTGGGGCGGCTTGAGCAACTTGTGGAGCCGCAGATGGCATCACTGGCATAGGAGCAAGTGCGGCAGCATCCGGAGCCTCAGCATTCACTTGATTGGGGTTCGCAGCAACTGGAGTAGTTGTTGAAAACACTGGCGCTGTTTGGGCAACAGGCGTCATTGGTATTGATACGCTGGCAGTAGACTGAACCTTGGGAGCTGGAGCCTCAGCTATTTGAGGTTGGGCTGCTTCTGTAGAGGATTGGCTCTCCACCACAAGGTCATTTGTGCCAGTAGCGGCGCGTGCAGCGCCTGAAAAAACTACGAGAATTGCACCCAAGACGGCTGGGCTAACAAGTAGAGATTTCCAGAGTAATTTATACATCTTCCCTTATCCTCACACCTTTGCAGAAAGAGTTACATTGTCCTTCCTATGAAACTATGTTACATCGTCTCTGTAGAAGCGGCTAATCGAGTTTTTATTGATTTTTCTGATCATTCTGATCAATAATTTGATTTTATCCTTGAGCAGCAGTGTCTTGAAGCTCAGATTATTATTTTTGGCGGCTAAAAGCTGACTTAATTACTTTTTTATTCAACTAAATTTAATTAATGTATTTTTGAGATAGCTTGCGCTAGGTCAAAGTCTTTTGAGGTCAACCCGCCCGCATCATGAGTGGTCAGGGTTACATTGACCTTGTTGTAAGAAATTTCTAAATCAGGGTGATGAGCGGCGGCTTCGGCGGGTTCGACAATTTTATTAATAAAGGCGATCGCTTCTACAAAATCCTTAAACTTGAACGTTCGCTGTAACTTTTTCCCTTCTACCGTCCAGTCTTCTAGCCGCTGGGCTTGTTCTTGTATCTCTTCCTCAGTAAGTAATCCAGCCATTTTTCTTGTCCTTAAAATGTCCTAAAAAGCCCCTAAAAAACTATCCGCTCCCACGGGAAGTGCTTTGGTTTAATCCATCACACTTAATGTGAGAGCGGTCTAGCGGGTCTTCTGATTGAAACCAGGCTGCCGGGAGGAATCTCCGAGCCAGCCCCGCAGTTTAACTACAATGATTCTCCGAAGAGAACCGAGCTAACTGCTAGAGAACAGCCCCGGCGCACAGCCGGCTAACTCCAATCAAATGACCCATGAATTTACTACTATCTGTCATGGGCATCACCTCCTGTAAACCCTATACGGCTTCATTTACCGTAATGTACAAGGTGTAGTTCACCTGTCTCTGAATATAACACATCACCAAATTTGTGGGCTGCTGCTCCAAAAAAATACCCCCACGGATAGGTAGGGGCAAGAAGTTTCTAATCAAACTCACCTATTATTTAATGTCAGATGATTTTTTTACAGAGCGTTACCACGAGGCAGAACTTCCTCAGGGAACTCGAAGCGTTCGTGAGGTTGGTCTTGTGGAGCCATCCAAGCGCGAATCCCTTCATTCAAGAGAATATTCT
>CADCTM010000925.1 GCA_902805485.1 uncultured Coleofasciculus sp.
CTAAAGGTCGCACTTGTCCGGCTTTTTCGGAATAACATTCACCCAACCTAATCTCTTGTGGTGTCAATAACCCCATATCCCAACCTTCTCCTAACACCAATTGATGTAGTTCCACTGTTAAGGGAGCATGGAAAACATGGCGAATTACATCTGAGTCTGAATAACAACGAAATTTCGAGACAACAGGCGGCGTATAGCTAATTTATTCCAGCAGTTCCCGCATAACAGCGGATTCGGGTGTCTCACCGGGATCAATATGACCGCCGAAAAAACCCCAATGACCAGGGTAGATAATACCAGGGATGTTATCACGTAGCTGCATCAGAAATCGGTGGTTAGCGTGGAGAATTGCGATCGCAACTTCAACTCGTTTATGATTCATGACTTCGCACTTCCTCTTGTGGGTAGTTGTCCTGCCTTGCGTTCCAGTTGCTGTTCTTGTTGAACATAAACTTCCCCTAACTCTTGTCCACTGACAGGAACGCTTTGAAATTGCAGTTGACCTTTAATCAAAACTTCATCCCCAACATTTGGAACAGTTTGATTAGTAATTACCCAAATTGCCCCAGTAGCATCTTGAAGTTTATAAGCACCCGCTTCTAAAAATGGCGCACGGTTGGCAACTTGACCTTGAAGGTAAACCATACCCTCCTTAGATTCTTTAAGGTCGCTAATTTTCGTGACATTTACGCCAAATTGGCTGATATTAATGCCACCAATCCCCAGTGAGCCACTACAGCTCACAATTCCTACCCCAAAAAGTAAAAAGCACGGTATAAAGTAAAACATTTTGGAATGTTGCCTGCGTCCAGTTAACCAGGAAGGAAGGCTTTCTAACGTTCTCTGTGGCATAGCCATAACTGCTCTCAACACTAAACCGCACGCATATGGTTATGGTTATAGCGTGGGCATCTCCAGATGGAAAGGAGCTGAACACACAGTCAGGGTTAATTTAATCCTTAAAAGTCTTTTTAAAGCCCTACAGCACGATACAAATCGTAAAGCGTTTTTCACCAAAGAGCGCAATCTGTGAAATTGTTATCGTTTATGGTCTAACCCCCGGCATTCCTCTCACCTCATTACCCCAACAACAAGGCTATACGAAATTGCAATGCACTCGAATTCTGCCCAATTACTAGATGGTAAAGCCCTCGCTCAACGGATTCAGACACAACTCGCCGAACAAGTTCAACAGTTGCTCACTTCAAATGGACGCCCCCCAGGATTAGCCGTGCTGATGGTGGGTGATAACCCCGCAAGCGCTGCCTATGTCCGTAACAAAGAGCGTGCCTGCGCCAAAGTTGGCATCACCTCTTTTGGTCGTCATTTCCCTGCAAACACCGGACAGGAGGAACTAGCACAAACAATTCAAGCCTTAAATGAAGACGATCGCGTCGATGGTATTCTTGTTCAACTGCCCTTACCTGAGCATTTGGATGCGGTTTCCTTGCTTCATCAAATTCATCCGGATAAAGATGCCGATGGCTTGCATCCAGTTAATCTAGGGCGCTTGGTGCGGGGAGAAACTGGCTTACGCAGTTGTACGCCTGCCGGCGTGATGCGCCTGTTACGGGAGTATCAGCTTGAGGTGAAAGGGAAAACGGCTGTGGTTGTCGGGCGCAGTATTTTGGTCGGTAAACCCCTAGCGCTGATGCTGCTAGAAGCCGATGCAACGGTGACAGTTGCCCATTCTCGGACGCCAAATCTCCCCGAAATTGCCCGTAGTGCAGACATTTTAATTGCTGCCGTCGGACGCCCTCAATTAATCACTGCCGACTGGGTAAAACCCCAAGCTGTAGTAATTGATGTGGGGATCAATCGCGTCACCGATGAAAGTGGTCAATCTCGCTTGGTCGGAGATGTTGACTTTGATCCGGTTCGGGAAGTGGCACAATTTCTGACCCCGGTTCCCGGTGGGGTTGGCGCGATGACCGTTGCCATGTTATTACACAATACGGTACTTAGTTATACTAAAGCCCACTCATAAAGACACTAACGCTCGTAGAATTGTTAGGACAGTAAATAAACAAATCGAGGACTAATTAAGGCATGGTAGCGACGGATGGGCGACCTGCTCCCAAAGGGGAATCCCCGGCTTTTGACTTATCAACATACTTGAAAGGGCGGCAGGCACAAGTAGAGGAAGCTCTAGACCTTTCCCTCCCGCTGATTTATCCCGAAAAGATTTACGAGGCAATGCGCTATTCCCTCTTAGCAGGGGGTAAACGCCTGCGTCCGATTCTTTGCCTTGCTACCTGCGAACTCGCCGGTGGAACAATTGAGATGGCAATGCCAACGGCTTGTGCTTTGGAAATGATTCACACCATGTCGTTAATTCATGATGATTTACCCGCCATGGATAACGACGACTACCGCCGGGGCAAACTGACGAACCACAAGGTTTACGGTGAAGATATTGCGATTTTGGCGGGAGATGGCTTATTGGCTTATGCCTTTGAGTATGTGGCGGATCAAACTCAGAATGTCCCCGCACAGCGAGTATTGCAGGTAATTACTCGCTTAGGTCGAGCCGTGGGCGCTTCGGGATTGGTTGGTGGTCAAGTGCTTGACTTGGAGTCGGAGGGACTTTCAGATATTCAGGAAGAAACTCTTAATTTTATTCATACTCACAAAACTGGAGCATTGCTAGAAGCTTGTGTGGTTTGTGGTGGAATTTTAGCCGGGGTGACAGAGGCGGACTTGGGACGACTGTCTCGCTATGCCCAAAATATTGGGTTAGCGTTTCAAATCGTCGATGACGTTTTGGATATTACTGCCACTCAGGAGGAACTGGGAAAAACGGCGGGGAAAGATTTAATCGCTCAAAAGGCAACGTATCCAAGTCTTTGGGGAATTGAAGCATCAATTGCCAAAGCCAAAGAGCTAATTGAGGCGGCAACGACAGAACTTAAGCCGTTTGGTGAGAATGCCCAAGCGCTAATTGCGATCGCTAATTATATTACGACGCGCACTCACTAGTTGTTGGTTGGAGTGTTAGTTGTTGGATTGGATCAATAACTAACAACTACCACCAACAAATCCTAACCACTAACCCCTAACAATTTTCAAGAAAAAAATTATGCAGGACTTTGGCGACATATTAAACAACCAGGTGCTGCTGGTTGCGCTTATTGCTTGTCTGATTGCTCAACTCTCTAAACTTGTTGTCGAACTCACAAAAAATCGTAAATTTAATCTGCGTGTTCTCGTAACGACAGGCGGGATGCCTAGCGCTCACTCGGCATTCGTTTCTGCCCTTGCGGCAGGGGTGGGGCAAACTTTAGGATGGGCTTCTCCTGAATTTGCGATCGCCTTAATTTTTGCTGTGATTGTGATGTACGATGCGGCGGGTGTGCGTCAGGCTGCGGGTAAGCAAGCTCGCATTCTTAATCAAATTATTGATGAGTTATTTACTGAAGGTAAACAGTTCAACGAAGACCGTCTCAAGGAATTACTCGGACACACGCCCTTTCAGGTCATTGTCGGGCTTATCCTCGGCATTGCTATCTCCTGTTTAGCCGCTCCCTCTTATTAGTAGCTTGACTAAACTAAGCGAAAAATATACGGATAATGGTAGGGTTGGCTAGGATTATCCAGAACCTTGACCAGGGCAATAATCGGCATGATAAAACTCACAATACCCAACCCAATAAGCAGCGGAATCCCAATAAGTAAAAGGCTCAACAAAACAAAGACAAGTGCATAAATATAAAGGTTGATGTGGAAATTGATCGATTCTTTAGCATTGGCTTTGACAACAGAATCGTCGGTTGTAAATAAAATTACAAGCGGTATCCCGACAGACAGAAACAAAGAGCTAAAAAAAATCGCTCCATGACATAGCGCGGACAAAAGCTTTCCTTGATTTAAGTTATCCATACTGCTGTTCCAGAATCAGTTAAATTGGCTAGCTCTTTACTTTTCTCTGACGATATTAGACATCTCGCCTGCATCCTAGAAGGCTCCCTAATTGAGTTGATTCTGCGGGAAGCTTCAACTAATATTTCCCCATGCGTTGAGGACTAGGTGGCTGATGCGTGATGCCTGCAAGAGAGGAATATTATTCAACTACCAACTAAAGCCACAGCATTCCAGATTTCTACTCAGATTTTTGGCAAACGTTTCAACCCTAACCACGATAAGCCAGCACAGCCTAACAAAACAGGCGTTAACCAGTCACCCCAACGCACATAAAACGTTTGGGTTTGCCGCCGATAAATGGTGTCGGCATGAATTTCATCGGTATTAATCCCAGAAATCCAAACTGTTCTGCCGTGGGGGTCTACAATGCCGGAATAGCCTGTATTCGTTGCCCGGACTGCCCATCTATCTGTTTCAATTGCCCGCATCACATCCTGGGCATGATGTTGAGCTGGCATCGTGATACTGTAGTGGGCGTTGTTAGAAGCGGTGAGGATAAACTGACCACCAGATGCGGCCTGACGCTGGAAATGTCGAGCAAACGCTGACTCGTAGCAAATCCCAACAATTGCCCGACCAAATGGTGTATCAAATAGTTGATTAGGTTCACCCGCCGCTAAATGGGAATCTATTGGTGAAAGTCGGTCAACAATTTTGCCTAAAATTGGCTCAAAGGGAATATATTCCCCTAACGGTACTAACTTTGCTTTGTCATACTCGCTGAAAACTTCACCTGTACCAGTTATTGTAAATAGGCTATTTGTATAGCTATTTCCATGCTGTCCATAAGCTCCTACCCAGGCAACAACACCCTTGTCCAATATTGCTGAGTAGAAGGATTGCTGTTTCAGGTTAATTAAATAAAATGGCAACGCGACTTCCGGGGTTAAAACCGCATCAACACCCAAGTCTGCTAATTTCTCATAGCCATTGGTGTATTTTTCTAATGCACGACGCTTTCCTTCGGTGAACAGTTTGATATTGTTGCCGATATTTCCTTGAATAATTCCGACTTTTAGCGCCGCAACAGTTGGCTGAATTAAAGGACGACTGTATAGGGAAAAACCAATCAGATGTAAGGTAACAAGTAGTCCAATTGCTGTACTAAAATAAATTAAGGACTCACTTTTTTCTTTTAGATTTTCTCTAGTACTTCTTGATAGTAAATAACTTATTAACGCTTCAGCAAGCAAACCATTTACTGCGACAATTGCCGCCGTAACTGTCGCGGGTCCCGATAGTTGACCCAGGTGTAAAATTATCAGGTTATGGGGAGTCTGGGTGTAGGAAAGGGAACTCCACCACAAGGGTCCGGCACTCCAAAGCGCCTCTAAGCCACACCAGAGGGCTGTACCCATAAGAATGCGAACTAAGGCGAGGGTTTTGGGCTTTCGAGTAACTGCGCGTTTTCCTACCCCTTGTAAAGGGGAGTTCAATAGCCAAAATAGACTAGCAGACCATGTGGCGACTAAGACGGCGCCGCACAAGGTGATGGCAGTCCAGCAGAAAAATGCGATCGCTAAACTTGCTAACCACGGGACTCCCATCCAAGTCATTGGGTGAACGCCAGTGATCCAAAATAGCGCCAGACCGTGATATCCTATGCCCCAAATTAGACCGTTCAAAGCACTTTGGCGAACACTCTTACCTCTAGCTATTAAGAACCATAAGGGAACCAAAGCAACCCATGCTAAAGACCAAGCTTCAACGGGGGCGGGTGTTAACCCCATGAGGATGCCGCCGCTTAATGGCAAAAGTAACTGAGATGCCTGCAAGAGGCGCTTTGAAGTTTTCATGATTAACTGCAAGTCACGGTCAAAGCTTGTCGCTTAATTCAATGAGGGACACACTAAACATTGTGCCTCGGAATCAAGTGGCTTGCGCTTTTCTCCTGCGTTATTTCTCAACTTCAACCGCGAGTCAGCACAATTGTGGATGTTAAATTTTGACTTTTATCTGTCGTTTATTAAGCAGAACGCTCCTAATTAAAACCTTAATAAAAGAGCAAAATTGTTGTTTTTTCAGGTCTTAATCTGTGCTTCTGCTCACCCTTATTTAGTGATGTAAATCTTGGGAATCACGCTCAACAACTTAGCAATTTTCCTAGCCGTTTTCTATCCGGCTACTTGTCGCAAAAGAATTTCGGCTTTAGACACCGTATCCCTGAGTAACTTTACGCCTTCGCGCTGAAATTCTTTTGATTGATAGTGACTATGCAGTTCAAAGTTTAGAGCTTCCATATCACTCTGACAAGCCTCTAGCTCTTCTTGGTAACGCTCTACTTTTTGCTGTTCGGCACTTAGTTCGTCTTTTAAAGTCTGCACTTGCTCTCGCGAGATTTCCAATTCCTCTTCAAGTACTGAAATTTTTGCAATTAGTTCCTCAATTGCTTGACTCGGACTAGATATTTGCATTAACCATTCCCTCGTCTCCCCACGGACTAAGGATATTGGTTTGTAA
>CADCTM010000926.1:0-1417 GCA_902805485.1 uncultured Coleofasciculus sp.
TTCTTCTCCCCAAATTTCTGGCAATAATATCGTTTGGGTGGGTGATGACGGCAATGACACTGAAATCTACCTATACAACGGTAGTAGCACGATTCAGCTAACCGATAACAGTTTCAGCGACGGTTCTCCCCAAATTTCTGGCAATAATGTAGTTTGGTACGGTTTTAACGGCACGAACTATGACTTGTACTCAACTACACTACCTTTATGGTCTGACGTTAGCACCGCTCTACCTGCTGATGTCAATGACTTAGTTTTAAGTGGAACCGATAATATTAATGGTTTCGGCAATCAACTAGATAATTCTCTTACGGGTAATGATGCTGACAATGTTCTGTTTGGCAAGGCGGGAGATGATATTATCTTGGGTGAGGCTGGAAGCGATCGCCTAATTGGTGGTTTGGGTGCTAATACTCTCACTGGTGGCGATGGCGCTGACTTTTTTATCCGCAAGTACAGCAATGCCGGAATTGACACCATTACTGATTTTAATGTTGCAGAAGATACTTTATTGTTCTCTGCCAGTGGTTTCAGTGGCGGACTTGTTAGCGGTGCGGCAATTACCTCAGCTCAATTTACCATTGGGGTGGGGGCAGTGGCTGAAAGCGATAGATTTATCTACAACAGCACTTCGGGTAGTTTGTTTTTCGATGTGGATGGAATAGGTTCATCTGAACAAGTGCAAATTGCTCAACTCTCAACGGGTTTAGCGATGACTGCGGATAATATTTTCGTTTTTGCGTAAACTAATTTGCTGCCATCCACTCAATGCACTGCTGCAATTGCTGCTGCATTATCTCAACATCAGCATGATACCGCCGCCCATGACCCGGCAACACCCACTCAAATGAGTAATTAGCTAGCTTTTGCATAGATTTAAGTTGCTCTGCCCAGGAATACCAACAAGCATCACGAAAAGCAATTAATTGCTCTCGACTAGTTGACCAAGCCAGATGGTCGCCAGTAAAAAGAAACTTCTTGTTATAAAGTAGAACAGTATGACCTTTGCTATGACCAGGAACGGGAATAATTAACAAATCAGTTGTTAGTTGATATGGCTCACTACCTGTTAGCTGAATTTCCACATCATGAGTCCCACTGGTAATATCATCTTGATGGAGGATTCGCTCACACCCAAAATGTTCAGCATACTTTTGATGATCGGCGACATCATCCCGATGCGTCAGGTACAGATAGCGAATGCCTCCCATCTCCTCAAGGCGCTTCACAAGTGGCGGTGTAAAGCGGGGAGAATCGACTAAAATATTGCCTTTTGGGTGTTGAATTAAGTAACTAGCCGCACCGTAGGAATTTTCAGCATGATAGCCGCAATGATAGACGTTTTCAGCTACTGGAATCGGAAAACTTTGCTGGGCGTCTTTGATATCTTTTGGCTTTTCAACAGTACCAATGGAAG
>CADCTM010000926.1:1506-6368 GCA_902805485.1 uncultured Coleofasciculus sp.
TTTATGACTATGGTTTGTGTAAGGAGGCGCTTAATCAGGCTCGATGCTCTTGCCCATTTTCAACAGAAGAGTGTACTTTTTCTCTAAGGGCTTGAGTTGAATCAAAGCCATAGGCTTCTCGAATCAAGTAAAGTGGGCGTCCTTTTACCTCTTCATAGACACGACCCAAATATTCGCCGAGTACACCTAAACTAACGAGTTGCACTCCTCCCAAAAAGAGGATGGCTACCATGAGAGAAGCATAACCCGGAAGGTCAATTCCCAAAAGTATGGTACGAAGCACTAAAAAACTCGCGTAAAAAAATGCCGGGATGGCAACTAAAAGACCAATATAACTCCAAACTTTTAGAGGAATAAAACTAAAAGAAGTAATTCCGTCAATTGCAAAGTTCCAAAGTCGCCAATAATTCCAAGTAGTTTCTCCCTTATGACGGGAAGGACGATCATAAAAAATAGAAGTTTGTTTAAAACCCACCCAAGCAAACAAACCCTTCATAAAACGATTGCGTTCTGGTAAGCGTTTGAGGGCATCAACGACACGTCGATCCATCAAACGAAAATCTCCAGTATCGCGGGGAATTGGCACTTGACTAATGCGATCAATCGTTCGGTAAAACGCATTAGCAGTAAAGCGCTTTATCCAACTTTCTCCGACACGAGAGCGACGAGTTGCAAGGACAACATCATAACCTTCGCGCCACTTTGCAACGAGTTCTTCGATTAATTCTGGTGGGTCTTGTAAATCAGCATCAATTGGTACAACTGCAGCGCCATTAGCAAAATCAAGACCTGCACTTAAAGCAATTTCCTTGCCATAATTGCGAGACAAATTAACAACTTTAATTTCAGGTGTTTGATGATGATGCTTGATTAAGCGCTCAATTGTGTTGTCCTTACTGCCATCATTGACGCAGACAATTTCATAATTCATATTGAGACGATTAAGCACAGAAACCAATCGCTCAAATAGATAATCAATATTAAGCTCCTCGTTATATAGAGGAACAACTACAGAAAGTTCAACGGCGTCTGAATCTGGAAGCATGGTAAATGTAAGACTTGTGAACTACTAGAAACGATCCCAGCCGGACTTTATCACTGCAAACATTTTAAGAAATCATGATTTTTGCAGATATTTTCCAGTAGGTCAAGACAATCACCTTGACGTTATCAATGCCATCTGCCATAATCCCTTTAGACTGCTGATAAGCAATTACAGCCGCTTTCGTTGCCACAGTAAAGCTACCGTCAAGTGAACCAGGATTAAAGCCTTGTTGTTGCAAGCGCTGCTGTAGTTGCTTCACTTCTGGACCAACGGCACCTACCTGTAGGGGGAGAAACGGTTGTGAAGGTGAATTTCGCCATCTTCGAGAAAATTCATCCAAAGCATCTTTGGAAACTTTCCCATTGAGCCAAGTAATCGCCTGGTCTTGGTGAGGTAAGCCGCGATAATACTTGTAGGTGTCCAGCAAATTGACTGTAGGGGTTGGGGTTGGGGACGGGGATGGCGTCGAACTAGTTAGCGCCTTCCAAGTTACGGAGCCAACCACACCATCGGCAGCCAACCCCTTATACTTTTGAAAGGAAATAACCGCTTGTACAGTACCAGAGCCAAAAGCCCCATCAATCGGACCGGGGTTAAAACCATTCGCTTTGAGGAGTTGCTGTAATTGCGTGACTTTTGCACCCGTCGCGCCTTCCCGGAGACTATCGTCAGCAGGAACTGGGGTTCCCAGACGTTTCCGCACATCGTTGCGTAACCGGGGTAATTGACCATACAACCAATCACCAGGGCATTGGGTTTCAATAAAATCTCGATGTCCTTTAATATTATTCGGGTCAATGTTGCAGGACGAACAAATCGAAGCGCATAATTCCACCAAACTGTTCCACTGTTGGGATCTCATTTGGTAAGTATTAAATGTACCTTCGTTTTCAATACCAGGTGACTCATTGCCTTTATCTGTACCCGCATGAGCGCTGCGGACACAACGCCCTCGTTTAATGGCATCTAAAGAACCTTGTCTGGCTTCTAAGAGAAACCCGCCAGTTGTGTTTAAAAAATTGTGACCCGAATCATACCAACCAAAGCCGTTCATATGAGCAGACTGAAGACTCTGAGAGAATTCTTTTGCTCCCGCCGATGTTCCTGATGATAAATCATTAGGGGGATTGGGAGTCGCGGTATGGTGAATGATAACGTACTGGGGTCTCGTTTCTTCTGGCCATGCTTTTGGGGGTACAGCACCCCAATCTTTTGCAGAAATGACTGTAGCGGTGAAAGGCATCCTTATTCTCTTCTCTTGGCTGGATTGTTGTGATAATCCGACGTTGCAATGCTACAGTAAGCGATCGCCTTTTAGCGCCATCACCTCCCTGCACTCGGTGTAACGTGTTATCTACACTATCCTACAAACTCATCGGTCTACGTTTCGGATCGGGAGATCAAATCTATGAGTGTGAAGGAGCAATTTCCCCTAAATAGACCAATAATGGGGGACTTTGAATTCTTCTTCAGAAAAGCCCCCTAAATCCCAGAATAATGGGATTTATAATCAGGTTCCCCCCAGCAAGGGTTCTCGCTGAGGGGTTTGATTTAATGGTTGCAAGAAGTGTCTAATACATAGTCCGTGTATCATCAGGAGTATGTGTAGCGCCATTAGTCTGCGGGCTTTTACACCTTAACTGGTGTGCGATACTCGCTTTGTTCCTCAACCCCCATTGCTGGCAAATCTTCTTGATTTGTAATTAGACGCGCCCCACGCTTACGAGTGAAGTAGTTCCAAGCCCACTGCAGCAACACCAACAACTTATTATCAAACTCGATTAGATAGAAGATGTGGATAAAAATCCATGCCAGCCAAGCCGGAAAACCTGCAAACTTCACAAACCGTAAATCAACGACTGCCGCATTGCGCCCAATCACTGCCAAACTGCCGTAATCAGCATAGCGGAAAGTCGGCAGCGTATCGCCTTTGAGCTGCTTTTGAATCAGACGGGCGACATATTGCCCTTCTTGCATTGCCACCGGTGCAACTCCCGGTAGCGGTTTGCCATCTTGGTGAGAGTAATTTGCCAAGTCACCAATTACAAAAATATTCGGATGTCCTGCAATACTTAAGTCAGGGGCAACCATCACACGTCCGGCGCGATCGAGTTCCACATTAGTAGATTCTGCCAGAACTTGTCCCATTCCAGACGCTTTCATTCCCGCCGCCCAGAGGATAGTGTGTGCGCCAATTTGTTCAACGTCTTCGCCGCGACGGATGGTAACAATATTGTCTTCGATGTTAGTTACTAAAGTCTTAGTTTGTACCGTAACACCTAAACGTTCCAACGAGGCTTGGGCTTTTGCCGATAACTCTGGGGGATAAGGCGGCAAAATTCGATCCATGCCTTCTAGCAGCAAGATTCTGGTTTCTGAGGTGTCGATGTTGCGGAAGTCGTTCTTTAAGGTACTATAAGCCAGTTCTGCCAAGGCTCCCGCTAATTCAACGCCTGTGGGGCCACCGCCTACTAATACAAAGGTTAACCAGGCGCGGCGCTTTTCGGGGTCGGTTTCTTTTTCGGCAGCTTCAAAAGCTAGGAAGATCCGGCGCCGCATTTCTAGGGCGTCTTCTACTGTTTTTAAGCCGGGTGCAGTTGGTGCCCATTGCTCATTACCAAAGTAATGATGACTAACGCCTGTGGCAACGATGAGAGTGTCGTAACTAACTTCTTGATTTTGCAGTTGAATCGTTTGCTGTTCGGGGTTAATATGCGTTACTTCCCCCATCAGGACTTCGGTGTTTTTCTGCTTACTCAGTACCGCCCTTAATGGTGAGGAAATATCTCCCGCAGATAAGCCGCCGGTTGCCACTTGATACAGCAGAGGTTGAAATAGATGAAAGTTGCGTTTATCAATCAGCGTTACTTTTACGGGTGCTTTGGCTAGTGCCTTTGCTGCATAAAGCCCACCAAATCCGCCGCCAACAATTACAACATGGTGAGGAGACTGGTTTTTGGCTTCATTTAACATAAGAATTTTTTCCTTTAAATAATTGTCTTGACGATGAATTGAGCAGACCTGACTGGTTCAATTTTGCCGACCACTATTCTACACAAGGTTATGTTAAAAATCACAAACTTTGCGTATAAAGGGATACGAGTTAGGATATAGCAATTTTTGGGGGTTTTAGGGTAAATAGCTCAACCAACGAAGAGCACCGACTTCTTTAAGATGTCGGAGACTTGCCGCAATACCCTGTGTTAATTACTCCGCAGTGCGACAATTGGGTCTAATCGTGCCGCTTGTCGTGCTGGAATCACGCCAAAAAATAGCCCGATACCGCCAGAGACGCTAATTGCTAAAGCGATCGCTTCTAGAGAAATCTCGGCTTTTAAAGGCGTATACATCCCCACCAAAATCGTGGTTCCCCCGCCGATGAGCGTACCAATTACGCCCCCAACTAAAGAGAGAATCATCGCTTCAATGAGAAACTGCTGCAAAATATCAGATTGAGTTGCACCAAGCGCCTTCCTTAACCCAATTTCTGATGTGCGTTCTGTTACCGATGCCAGCATAATATTCATAATCCCAATGCCGCCAACAAATAGAGAAATTCCGGCAGTCGCACCGAGAAGGATTGTTAAAGCACCTGTTACATTGTTTGCTGTTTGTAGCGTATCTTTTTGATTGCGTACCGTAAAGTCATCATCCCCAATAATTTTGTGGCGCAGGCGTAAGAGATTAGTGATTTGATATTCGGCAATATCCACACTATTTTCATCTTGAGCTGATACAGCAATAAAATTTACGGCAATACCATAGGGAGAAGTTCTTCCTACCAAAAGACTGGAGGCTGTAGTCAGGGGAACAAATG
>CADCTM010000927.1 GCA_902805485.1 uncultured Coleofasciculus sp.
TGAGAAAAATTCAGGCATTTTCGGCAAGGAATATCCAGCCATTGCCGATTTTTGCATAAATTTGTCAGGGCAGTCTTGTTGTGATTGACCCAAACTCCGCCGGAGTGGTGCTTTGTGTCGCAGGAGTGCCTGTTTTCAACTCGTCATTACCTTCTGTCTGTGGAACTCTCTACATCTTCACATCTTCACCCTTATATATAACTCCTCTTTACCAAGGGGGGTGAGGGAACGTCAGGGGCAAGAAAACTAGCGCGAGCGCACATTTACCGGGGCTAGACACGAAAAAACTACCTCTACAAGAAACATCGTTCCTGATTTGGGCAGTATTAATACCCAATCAAAGAGCGGTTATCCCAAATTGCGGTTAAACGCCGTATTTCTCTGCTCTGGTTTCTCCAAAACAATTAAGTCCACCTAACCACTGATTGCTGCTGTCACCTAACGGGATGGGTAGTAGTGATCAATTATCTAATCAACGTAAGGCATCCATAGGAGTGATTAACAAAAACTGGATATGACTTCCATACAAGCATTCCTTTCCCCGTGGATCGGGAATTTGCCTCATCCGGCGGTTTTGGTCAACAACAACACAAGTAAGCTCATGCAACTTCAAGACTCGCCCCTCTCGTTTATTGTCTTAGAGTCTGTCCTTGACCATCATCCCCTCAAAGTTGCACCCAATAAGCTCCTTGTCGAGATCGTCGCCTTGCTCAATCAGGAAAGGTACAGCGCACATACTCAAGTTAGTCAACAAGCAGCCAGTAATCCCCAGAAAGCAGGCGCGAGTTGTGTTTTGGTGATTGAGGAAGAGCAACTTGTTGGGTTAATAACTGAAAGAGATTTTGTGCAGTGTGCCGCCCAAATGAATAAAGACGGGATGAAAGCGGCTGATATTATGAACCCACAGCGTTTAATCACCTTAGTCGAATCCGATTTTCGAGATATTTTTACGGTTCTGAACCTGTTTCATGAACATCAAATTTGCCACCTCCCGATTTTAAACGCTCACGGGAAGTTGCTGGGAGTTGTGACGCCGGAGCGTATTTGCCAAGCCTTGCCGACGCTGGACTTTCTTAAGAAGCGATCGCTAGAAGAGGTGATGGTCGATGTGATCCAAGCGCCACCAAACGCCTTAGTGATGGATATCGTGCAGTTGATGGTGAAGCATCAAGTTGATTGTGTTGTGATTACCGAGGAAACACCGGGAAAGATTTTACAGCCTGTTGGCATTGTCACAGTCCGAGATCTGCTGTACTTTCAAGCCCTAAAGCCAGAAATCACACTAACAGCCCAAACGGTGATGAATTCTTCAGTGATTTGGGCAAGTCCTGAACATTCGTTGTGGATGGCTCATCAGGAAATGCAGCAACAGGGTGTTGGGCAATTGCTCGTGAGGGGAAGTAAGGGAGAATGCTTGGGCATGATTAACCAGGCTAGCGTACTCAGAGCGCTTGACCCCAGAGAGATGTATCGAGTGATTGAAGTCTTGCAGCAAAAAGTTGAGCTACTGGAAACGGAGAAACTGCAACTGTTGCACAACCGCCGTGATGCACTTGAACAAGAAGTAATGGAGCGCACTGTAACGCTTCAAGAGCAGGCGGAGCTTTATCAGCAAGCTCAAAGCGAACTGCAAGAACGCAGGAAGATGGAGGAGGCACTGCGCGAACTCAATGAAGAGCTAGAAAACCGCGTCAAGGAACGAACGGCGCAACTAATGAATCTCAATGAGGAGTTAGTCTGCGAATTCGGAGAAAGAGTACATACAGAGTCAGCCTTACGAGAAAGCGAAGCCCGATTTCGCGCCGCTGCTGAGGGGAGTCTCGATGCCTTCTTCATCTTCCAGAGCCTACGAGATGAAAGGGGACGGATTATTGACTTCATCTTTGCCGATCTTAACTCCAACGGCGAGACGATGATCTCGATGTCTAGGGAAGAGGTAATTGGCAAGCGACTCGGCGAACTTTTTCCTCTTAGTCGCACCCTTGTATTTTTTAAGAAGTTTGTCCGGGTTGTTGAGACAGGAATTGTCTTCGAGGAAGAGGTTCCAGTCTCGCTCTCTAATCTCACAGCACCCTGGCTTCATTATCAAGTTGTTCCACTTAGTGATAGTGCAACGGTAGGCAGTCCACGAGCGTCTGGGATAGCGATTACAGTACGGGACATTACCGGGCGAAAACTTGCTGAGGAAGCATTACACCAAAGCGAACAACGGTATCGGTCTGTCGTTGATAATGTCACAGAAGTGATTTTTCAGACGGATGCAAGTGGATGTTGGACGTTTCTTAACCCGGCTTGGACAGAAATTACAGGATTTGACATTGAGAAGAGTTTGGGGACTTGCTTCATAGACTACGTTCATCCCGATGACCGTCAACGGAATCTGGAACTCTTTAGACCTCTGATTGATCGCCAGAAGGACTACTATCGCCATGAAATTCGCTATTTGACCAAAAATGGTGATTTCCGCTGGATTGAGGTTTATGCGCGATTTACGGTGGCTTTCGACGGTACGATTATCGGGACGTCTGGCACACTTAACGACATTACTGAGCGCAAACAGGCACAGCAGGCACTGCAAGAAAGCGAAGCGACAAATCGAGCGCTGCTCAATGCGATCCCAGATTTAATGTTCCGCCTGCGAGAAGATGGCACGTATTTGGATTTCAAAGCGGCAAAAGATGAAGATTTGTTTTTGTCTGCTGATACATTTATTGGCAAAAAAGTAGAGGAGGTTGTCCCTCTAGAAGTCGCTCAACAGACTATGTTTTATGTGAAACAGGCGCTTTTAACTAAGGAAATCCAAATCTTTGAAATTCAGCTACAAATACCCGACAGAAACAGCACTTCTAAAGAAACACATAACTACGAAGTTCGCATTGCGCCAAGTCGAACCCATGAAGTGTTGTGTATTGTGCGGAATATCACCGAACGTAAGCAAACAGAAGTGGCAATGCGGCAAGCGGAAGAGAGATATCGCAGTATCTTTGAAAACTCGGTTAAGGGTTTGTTTCAAGCAACACCGGATGGACGTTATTTGAGTGCGAATCCTGCACTGGCAAGAATTTATGGTTACAACTCTCCGGAAGAACTAATTGAGAGTTTAAGGAATATTAATCAGCATTTTTACGTTGATGCCGAGCGTCGGATACAGTTTTTAGAGCTGATGCAAACTGAGGATCGGGTATCACATTTTGAGTCTCAGGCGTACCGCCAAGATGGTAATATTATCTGGATTTCGGAGAATGCTCATGTTGTCCGCGATGATCAAGGTAAGCCGCTTTACTATGAAGGTAGTGTTGTTGATATTACAGAGCGCAAGGTTTGGGAAGAAGCACTTCGTTATCAACAAGAATGTACTGAAGATCTGCTACTAAATATTTTGCCTGCGCCGATTGCTGAACGTCTAAAATTTTGGGAAAGTACGATTGCAGATAGCTTTGCTGCGGTGACTGTTCTATTTGCTGATTTGGTTAATTTTACCGAATTTTCTGCTCAAATTCCGCCCGCTAAATTGGTGGCTTTACTTAATAAGATATTTTCCAAGTTTGATCAGTTAGCTGACAAGCATGGTTTGGAGAAGATTAAAACAATTGGAGATGCCTATATGGTTGTTGGTGGTTTGCCGACACCACGCGCCGATCATGCAGATGCGATCGCGCAAATGGCACTGGAAATGCAGCAGGCAATTACTGACTTTAAACGGGATAATGGCGAACCTTTCCAAGTGCGAATTGGTATTCATACAGGGCCAGTTGTTGCAGGCGTAATTGGGATGAAAAGGTTTGCTTACGATTTGTGGGGCGATACTGTAAATGTGGCGTCGCGGATGGAGTCTCAGGGAATCGCAGGAAATATTCAAGTAACGGCAGAAATTTACGAACAGTTGAAGGATAAATATAACTTTGAAAGGCGAGGTGCGATCGCGGTAAAAGGAAAAGGGGAAATGATTACTTATTGGCTTAAAGGTAGCAAGGTTTGTTACCTGCGTCCTGTACATCCATAATTACTAAAATACTAGCGGACAAAGTTCAGAAATCGCCAATTCCCAACCTGGCAGGATTTCGGGAATTAATAGTGTCTCTCCATCAGTTAGCAAGGTTGATTCCCCATTAGGGTTGTAAAGTGTGACATTCCTTTGATCGGGATTAATCAGGACTCCACATCGCGCCCCGTGATTTAGAAATTCTTGAATTCTTGCTTTTTGGCGAGTTAAACTATCGGTACTAGATTTAATTTCTGCGACTAAATCAGGCACTAATTCGGCATAGGAACGGGGGGTTTGTTTCAGTCGTTCTGCTGATACAAATGCTACATCCGGAGATAAAGTTTTTCCATCCGGCATTTTGAATCCTGTACTGGCGTCAAATACTCGTCCAAGTCGGCGTGGGTAAACCCAATTCCCAAGCAATCTACCAAACTGAGAACCAATTTCGCCGGATATCGCATCAGATGGACTCATAATAATAATCTCCCCATCCCAGAACTCGAATTGCCAGTCAGGATGTTCAGCCTGTAGTTGTTCTAAGTTTTGGACAGTTAAAGGCATATTAATAGTAATCAGGTATTATTGGCGCTAGAGCTGATTTAACTATGGAAAATTCCGAGTCAAATATCCACAGTGAGCAAATTATCGCTTCCTAATTGATGGCGAAGAGAGTGATGCTGCTATTGTATTACTTTCCTGCACCTTATCTGTGGACGAGTATTCAACGCCAATTGGGGGCAGCCCAGAGTTTGGGACGAGGTAATACTAAACCCGCCCCTACACTTGTGTTACACTAAATTGCGAATTTCTATAAGTAAAGCCGATCGCATTGCCCCCTCATCCAGTACGATGGGCAAATGACCCGTTCGACAACACCAATCAACCTCTTTGAGTACCAAACCTTAGCCGCCCAGCAACTACCTCAAATGGCGCTGGATTACTACGCTAGCGGTGCATGGGATGAAATAACTTTACGAGACAACCGTGCCGCTTTTGAGCGTTATAAACTCCGTCCCCGGATGCTGGTCGATGTCAGTCAGCGAGATTTAACTACTACAATACT
Organism: uncultured Coleofasciculus sp.; assembly: GCA_902805485.1. Lineage (GTDB taxonomy): Bacteria > Cyanobacteriota > Cyanobacteriia > Cyanobacteriales > Coleofasciculaceae > CADCTM01. The sequence goes on from CADCTM010000927.1 coordinate 5,049, forward strand.
CGGTCAATTCTTACCCTCACCGATTTTGATTGCACCGATGGCGTTTCAGTGTTTGGCGCATCCAGATGGGGAAGTTGCTACGGCGAAAGCGGCTGCGAAGTTGGGAAGTGTGATGGTATTAAGTACGCTTTCTACAAAAAGTATCGAAGATGTTGCCAGTGTTAGGAATAGTACACCTCAATGGTTTCAACTTTATGTCCATCGCGATCGCGGATTAACTCGTGCTTTAGTTGAACGTGCCTATGCTGCTGGCTTTCAAGCGCTTTGTCTCACTATAGATGTGCCCGTTTTGGGTAGGCGCGAGAGGGATACCCATAATCAATTTGTACTACCAGACGGCATGGAATTGGCGAATTTCTCAAGATTAAATGATTTAGAAATTGGCTTCAAACCTGGTGAATCTGGTTTATTTGCCTATGTTGTGGAACAGTTTAATCCAAGCCTAACTTGGGCTGATTTAGAATGGTTGCGATCGCTTTCGCCGTTACCATTGGTGCTTAAGGGTATCTTACGCGGCGATGATGCGATTCGGGCGAGGGAATATGGCGCAAGCGCAGTGATTGTTTCTAACCACGGCGGCAGACAATTGGATAGTGCGATCGCTTCTATTGATGCCTTAAGTGAGGTTGTGGCAGCGGTAGGCAATCAAATTGATGTCCTAGTAGATGGGGGTATCCGACGCGGTACAGATGTCCTGAAAGCCCTAGCATTAGGCGCAAAAGCAGTCTTATTAGGACGCCCGGTGTTGTGGGGATTAGCGGTTGGGGGAGAGGCAGGTGTCGAACACGTCCTCAATCTTTTGCTGAATGAGTTAGATTTAGCGATGGCGTTGAGTGGCTGCGCTAAGTTACAAGATATTGACTCTAGTTTGGTTGTCAGAGGGTGGCACTGAACAATTGATGGCATTTGCGATCATAAACGCTGCCGTCAACCAACTCGACATTCCTGAATTACCATAACACCCCTAAACTTCCCTTCCGGCGTAAATCCTTGGGTGGTGCGTATGCAAGTATTGTCATCGATCAGATTGATTGTTTCAACTGCAAGTAGCACCCCGGTTGCTTTATCCCAAACTCGGAAAATAATCAAACTATCTTCATGTGCCTCACCGATCAGAGTGTAGTTGCAAAAGGGTGGGTCAGAACTCTCAATTTTTATCTTATCTTCACCGGCGACGATGCCCACAAAGTTCTGCGTCACACTTCTACCATCGGCAAATTCATAAATATTGGTTTGAACCCATTGATTATCAACAATTTTCTTGGTTAAAAGACCTTTAAAACGCTCAATCTCCTGACCATTTGCATCCAGACGTATCCAGTCTCCCTCCCAAACCCCAACGTGCTTTGGGAATACCTTAAAGTCCTTTAACTGTTTTTGGGTAATGGATTCAGGAATAGACATATTATCCTTTGCTGTATTCACATTAAGCGCATTTGACTCTATCTTGGCATGGTAGGGGCATTACTCATGTCGAGTTGTGAAAGTTTTTAGTAAAGTAAATGAGGCTGGCTGGCGTGCGCCCTGAAAAATTGCTACGGATTTCGCCTTATTCGCTTTGGATTAGCGACTATAGTGAATTTGCCGTTAATCTAAGTGTGACTCAAGACCCCTAACGACGTGAGAATCTATGTTTCCTTTGCCTGACAAGCACAAAATCTTTATCCGTTCCGTGTTGTGGCCGATTTCCTTGGTGTCAGTGGCATTGTTTGTGCCTTTTGTGTTGGCGAAATCGATGCCATCCCAACCGAAGAAGGCAACATTATCTGCTACACCGTCTTCCCGTTTGCAGCCTTCCCCTCAATTGCCACAAGATACAAGTTTAGCCGAACGGGACTGGCAACATCGTCTTGTGAGCCAAGGATTATCATGGCAAGGAGTTTCTAACACAACTCCGACAACGGCAGCGAATCCTGCTACCTCGACTAAGACTAATACCTTGGCGAAGGCTAATCCGTCGCCGGAGCAAAAATCCAAAACTAAAACTCAAGCTTCAAATTCGTCAAAAAGTAATAACACCCAAAAACAAGCGAAACCTCCAACTCCCACTGCTCAATCTCAACCACCAAAATCCTATACCAATGCGCCACAATTAGAAATCCGCGTGGCAATTTCTACGGGAAATTCTTCTCTTGTCGTTGGCTCTTCTACCGCGAGTGAGGTAATTGATGCTCAGGGGAAGGTGTTAGGAAAAATCTCTGCAAAAGAGGGAACTAATGTTGTCCCTGATGGACAATATATCCGCATTGGGAAGTGGCAAACGCCTGCGGGAGTTTGGCTAAAGCCGGCAAAAGGGGGGATGGTATTTGTAGGCGATCGCTGGTATCGTGGCGACTTGCTTTTGGTTTCTCAGGGTAATACCCTTTTGGCAGTAAACTATGTTGATTTAGAGTCTTATATTGCCAGTGTTGTTGGTGCGGAAGTGTCTCCGAGTTGGCCAATGGCAGCCTTGAAAGCTCAAGCAATTGCAGCGCGTTCATATGCGATCGTTCATTACCTGCGCCCAGCTCATGATTTATATGATTTAGGAAATACTGAGCGTTGGCAAGTATACCGAGGACTTGATGCAGAATGGAACACAACTCGTCAAGCTGTTCAGGAAACACAGGGGGTTTTTCTGAGTTATAAGGGTGGAGTTGTTGAATCAATGTACGCCGCTTCTGATGACATTGTGACTAATGTTTTTGGTGGCGTGGGGATGAGTCAAAATGGGGCTTTGAAGTTGGCTGAACAAGGTTACAACTATCAACAAATTTTAGGAAATTATTATCCTGGCACTGGTTTGGCATGGGTTGATACTAAACAGGCGGATGTCGATTAGATGTTATTGATGGTTAGTGATTCTTTGCACATGATTTAAGGATTGTACGTTTGGATCACTAATCTTTTAAGGAAACCAGTAATAAAAGCTGACGAATTCGGTACACCGACGCGCAACACGGCTATAATTTGGTGAATTTCTTCTGGCATTAACCCAATAATGCCTGGTGTGGAAACAGCTAATGTCGGTGTGTATGTAAAAATCTTGGCAGATGTTTCAAATTAAGGTCTTGCCGAGGTCAATTTTTGAGCAGATACGATAAGGTTTAGCAAAAAAGTTAACCTGAATGGAGAGGCAAAGAGCATTAATGCGATCGCACCAGCGCCTCCAAACTAAACACTGACTTGTACCTGAAATGACTCGTCTTGCCGAAGAATTGTCTCTGAGTCGGCATTCGTAGCGGTGGGAAAAAGGTTGAGGTGGGATTTGCGGGTTATTAGAGTGACGTTGACTTGACTACCCTTCATAGTTGACAAGCAAGCCGGATTGTTCAACTATAACCCGTTATTTTGTGCTGCTTAATTTTGAAGACTAACAAACTAAATCATTGGCAGAATTAAAATGACTAAGGCTGACGCTGGCTAAATAGAAGACTAGGATAGTGAACACAGTCTATACATTGTCCCTTGTCTTCAACGCTGACTGTACTATGAACCACCCACAAGATCGCATTCCTGAAGAACAAACCCCGGAAGTTTTTACCCTTGCCGCTCAGTTGTATGCCCGGCACAATCAGAGCTATTCTCTCAAGGAGCTGATGGAGGCTGGGGCAGAGGCAAAAATACCGCCAGAGTTTATTCAACAAGCTGTTGAGCAAATTCAACTACAGCGAGCGCAAATGCAACAGCCTGTATCAACTCAGCCATCTAAGCCTTATCTCCTCGCCCTTGCGATTGGATTACCAATTCTTACCGCCCTTGCTGTGGTGGGGCTAATTGCTAGAAATGCGATGATTAATGCCCAAGAAAAACAAGTGCCTTTTGAAACTGCTGTACAATCAATTCCCGCAGAAGCGCCATTGAATGAGACTACACAGCCAGTAAGTAACTTTAAGTGTGCCAATTTGAATCTTGCAGGACAAGATTTAAGTAGTCAAAATCTTAAAGGTGCAGATTGTACCAATGCCAAGTTAGGAAAAGCCATCTTGAGCAAGGTTAATCTAGAAGGCGCTAACCTGAGTAAGGCTGACCTAAAAAATGCCAATTTGAGCGGTGCTAGTCTTAAAGGTGCAGATTTGGCAAACGCAAAAACAGATGGCGCGAAGCTAGGTGACGCTAAAAGATAAAGTTCTCTAACTACTTCAAAGCCGTCTACTGTTAGTGTTCTGGCTAAGACAAAATTTATCCTCAATAAAAAAAGGATGTGTACCATAAGATTTGGTATACTTAAAAACTGAACTTACGGCGGCATAGCCAAGTGGTAAGGCAGAGGTCTGCAAAATCTCCACCCCCGGTTCAAATCCGGGTGCCGCCTTCTTTTTTAGTTGTCCATTAAAGAATTAATGGTCAGTTTTAAAGAATTAATGTCCAAAACCATGAGTTTTGGGCATTTTATTTTTATCATCTGCATGATCTCACTCCAAAAACAGTTTTAAAGAATTAATTTCAAAAAAAGCCGTATTCAGTACTTTTGTACTAATTTAAGGCGGGCGAACAGACCTAACCGTTTAAGCTGGCTGTGTAGATTCCAACCAACTACCAATCACGGCAGAAAAAGGGACTCAACCGCAGTAGGCACAAGACTTGAGGTTTGCTCAATTGCAGTATTAGCCAGTTCCAGTTTTTAAGTCTTAGTTTCCAGTTTGTTTGCACTGACCAATTTATTTCGTACCCAACCGGATAGAATAATTCCTCAGTCGTGCAAGCGGAGTGAAAAATTTCCTAATGAATTGGCACTCCCCGCTCACGCCTGAAGTGTGGTTGGTACGTGGTGCTACTTGAAAGGAAAGTTAGAGAATGAAAGCCCAAGATTTGAAAGGACAAACCATTGCATTTGCAGGCTCTGGTGGTCTTGATAGCTGCACAATCACCCGTTGGCTGACTGATATGGGAGTCCGGGTTGTGTGCTTTACCGCCGACTTGGGGCAACCTGACGAAGACGATACAGAAGCAATCAAAGAGCGAATGCTCATGGCTGGTGCGGCTGAGTTTGTGTTGTTGCCAGTAAGAGAAGCTATAGCCCAAATTGGTCTTAGCGTCATCCAATCCCAAGCCTGCTATGAAGGACGCTACTGGAACACCACAGGCATTGCCCGATGTGTCTTGGCAAAAGCGATGATCCAAGAAATGCAAAAAAAAGGCTTGACAATCTTAAGTCACGGTGCAACCGGTCGCGGAAACGATCAAGTGCGTTTTCAACTAATTACCAATATGCTCGCCCCAGAGTTTGAGGTGTATGCTCCCTGGCGTGACGAATCATTTTTGGCTCGTTTTCCGGGTCGCAGCGAAATGATTGACTTTTGTCAAGAGAAAGGACTCTCTGTCTCGGCAACAAAAGATAAACCATACTCCACCGACTCGAATTTGTTGGGCTTAACCCACGAATCTGGACTTTTGGAAGCGCTAACCACGCCTGCCCATTTCGTGAAGCCAATCATGGGTTGCTACCCTGGCGATGCCCCAGATCAAGCCGAGGAGTTTACAGTACACTTCGAGAAAGGCTGCCCGGTGTCGCTCAATGGCACTCCTGTAAGCTTAGTTGAGGCAATTACTCAGGCAAATGCGATCGGTGGCAAGCATGGCGTCGGCATTGGCACTCATCTCGTCGAAAATCGCTTTGTGGGGATTAAGTCACGGGGGATTTATGAAAGCCCTGGGGTAGAAATCCTTGGCAGTTGTTACGGATTGTTACTACAATTAATTTTGGATCGCCGCGCCCGTGAGTTTTTTGAACAGCTATCTCAACTAGTTGCCAAGCAGATTTATCAAGGTTACTGGTATGATTTGGCAACTCAAATGGCACTGCAAGCGATTGAACGTACTGCCGAGTTAGCCACAGGCACGATTACAGTTTCTCTTTACAAGGGCAACATCTCGTTTGTTTCGGCAAGTAATACCCCTCATTCCCTGTATTCCGAAGAAAATGCTTCGATGGAAGGTGTTGGCAGTTATAACCATGCCGACTCGGAAGGGTTGCTGCGGGTGTTTAGTGTGAGTGCGCGTGTACTGGCAACAAGCGGTCAAATTAAGGGATAAGTAAGTAAGATGAGGAATTAAAAATTAAGAATGCAGAATTAAAAATAAGCAGTTTTTAATTTTTAATTACCTCGTTTCTTACTCTCCTGGGGTTGATGGCTGATCTTTAATCGCCGGTTGCTTAAATTTCCGAGACTCTAACCACTTGGGAATAAAAAGCGCCGCGACCACGATAATGAGAGCAACAATCCCCAATTTTGCGATCCAGCCAATTAATTGCTCTAGTGGCACAATCCGTCCAAAAAAGAACGCTAACGTCACCATCACTGATGCCCAAACTGTACCGCCGGCGAAGTTGTACAACATAAACTGCGGGAAGGGCATTTCAGCTATTCCTGCCATTGGACTAGCAAAAATCCGCAAAAAGGCAACAAATCGCCCAAAAAATACGGCTCGTCCGGCGTTTTCACTAAATTGCTGTTTAACTTCCGTCAGTTGCTCTTCTGAAACGCGAAAGAAACCCCCAACTCGCAGTAATAAAGCCCAACCGCCTAGCTTACCAATCAAGTAACCGCAGGTTCCTCCTAATACGGTACCTGCGATCGCACTTCCCAGTACAAGCCAATAATTGAGTTCACCACTGCCTCCTAGGAAGCCACCGACTATGGTAATCGTTTCCCCCGGTAAGGGAATTCCCAGACTTTCCAGGGCAATGCCTAAAAAAACAGCCCAGTAGCCATATTGCCTTGCAATTTCCTGGATTGTCTCCAGTGAAAGAAACTCAAAAGACATCCAGCCAGCCTTTACAAAAATTCATCACCTATTTAATCTTGGCGCGATTGTAGGAATCGTGTCAATAAACTAACGTTGGTCTGTTAAATCTTCCCTAAGAATTAGGTCGGGACTAACTCGCCTGGACGTAATTTTGCCCATTTCCCCGTTTCTTGCTTAAAACTGAGACAACCCACAACATCCCATTCCATCTCCACATAATCTTGCTGGGGACGGATATTGACATTAATCGTCGGTTCAGTTGCTTCAAAATTCGGGTCTTCAGTAAGATGAGGCACCTCATGCTGTATTTCTACGGCGTGATACGTGGTGCAGCGGTCTACGTAGTGGCAGTTAACGCAAATACACATTGCACAAACTCCGAGTCTTTCTTGTCACTCTAGCTTAGGCGAGGCATTTGTTCACCAGCATTTGGGTTGATTTTTGTATACCTGAGCAGGGATAGACTTCTTGCGAGAAGGCTAAAACCCTCTCATTCCAACCCTTATCCCACTTTCTTGAGAAGGACTAAGAAATTTCTCCCCTAGAGAAGAAAGTGGAGAGGGACTGTTCTTGTGAGGGGGAATAATTATATGCAAGAGTTCATAACGATTAAGCTTGTGAATAACCGGAGCTAACCCAAATAGCGATCGCTAAAACACATTCAAGAAACCTTAAAATGTACGCTTCCAATCCCGATATCGCTGCCTCGGCGCTTTCACCCGATACATGGCCCTTTAGCTTAGAATTGCTGCCTCCACAAGCTTGTTTGGTAGGCGGCGCTGTACGGGATGCCTTATTGGGACGACGTTCTGAGTATTTGGATTTGGACTTTGTTTTACCCGTTGACGCCGTGGAGACAGCACGAAAGTTAGCTAATCATTATAAAGCCGGATTTGTGCTGCTGGATGCGGGGCGGCAAATTGCGAGAGTTGTGTTTAAGCAGGCAACCGTTGACTTGGCGAAACAAGAAGGGGATAGCTTAGAGAGTGACTTACACAGGCGAGATTTTACAATAAATGCGATCGCCTATAACCCCCACACAGGTGAACTAATTGACCCCCTCCAAGGCATTGCCGACATCCAAACCCGTACAATCAGGATGGTCAAAGCTGCTAATCTCAAAGATGACCCTTTAAGGCTCCTGCGGGGCTATCGACAAGCAGCGCAGTTAAATTTTGCCATCGAACCCGAAACACAGGCTGTAATGAGGCGTATTGCAGGCTTACTAGGAGAAATTGCCGCCGAACGGGTACAAGTAGAATTAGGCTATCTCCTCAAGTCAGCTCAAGGTACACCCTGGCTGACTGCTGCTTGGAAGGATAATTTACTACAAACCTGGTTTCCCGATGCGACAGATCAAGGTTTAGCGCAAGTTGCCGCAATTGATCAAGCAGCCATTGTGCTAGAAAAAACTTGGCAGACTCTTGGGGTGGAATTGGCAACTTTAATCAGTGGGAAATCAGCCTCTTTATTCAGTCTGGCGAAACTGGCGAGTTTGTTGCCATCAGTACCAACCGCCGCAGAAGAGCGGTTGCAGTCTTTAAAATACTCTCGTGCTGAGATTAAGGTAGCAGTAACGACGCTCAAACACTTACCGCGCTTGCTGTCTTATTCCTCCTCTGGGATGTCTATAAGAGAGCAGTATTTCTTATTTCAAGATGTTGGCTCAATTTTCCCAGCTTTGGCGGTGACATCCGTCGCCGCCGGAATGCCTGTAGATGCTCTAACTCCCTTAATTAATCGCTATCTTAATCCTGATGATCGGGTTGCTCATCCCAAAGCGCTAATTACAGGAAATGACTTAATGCGAAGTCTTAATCTCCCCGCCGGACAACAAATTGGTAAACTCCTAGGTGAAATTCAACTCGCCCAAGCTGAGGGCAAAATCTCCACCCCCGAAGAAGCATTAGATTTTGCCGCACAGCAGTCAGTCTAAACTAGGTGGATCTTCGAGAAGGCAGACACGCCCCAGTAATCAAAATGATCGCGTATCCCCAAAGCAGCCATGCACCAAAGGCACAAGCGGCTGAAGTCGGCAGGTTGGGAAATAGTGGCGCGAAGAAGTATGTAGTCACAACATCAAGCAGCATTGAGGGAATTGTTAAATAAATCAATGCCTCTCCTCGCTGATCAGGCTGTACTTTCTGCCAACGAAACAGCACATAAACTAACGGTGGCAAAAACAACGCTGAAAATAAAAAACTAGCGCCCATGCTGAGATTGCTTTCAGGGATGAAAAACATCTGTCCCCAAATTCGCAAAATTAATGTTGCAACCGCCCAGACAGCAACACTCCAAAACACAAAAAATCCGTAGGAGAGCGGCTTGTCATCGCTTAGGCTTGTAACCGATTTAGTTGCAGCTTGCATGAATTCCTCCATGATCGGATAAATTATAAACGCGAGGGTTAGCTCACTTTTTTAAAATACGAGATAATCCTCGCATTTGTCAACAGAAATTGAAGTAATGACGAAAGTACCCGAAGAACCAGAACAACAGCGACGATTACCCCAACAGGCACGAAGCTGGGCACGGTTTAATCGGATTTTGGATGCGGCGGCGGAGTTATTTGCAGAAATTGGTTATGAATCCGTAACAACTGATGAAATTGCGGCACGGGCAAATACTTCTGTTGGCGGACTGTATCGTTTTTTCCCTGATAAGCTGGCTGTGTTTCATGCTGTGGTTGAGCGCTATCTCAATCAACTCCGGGAAATGTTTGCGGCACTGCACACCGAGGAAACTACTCAACTGCCGCTAGAGGTTTACATCGGGCAGGTGATTGATGCCTTCGATCAGTTCGTTACCGCCAATCCCTCTTACCGAGCGGTTTTTGTGCAATCTCGTCTTGTTTCAACAGAAATTATGGCAATGGATACGGCGTTTAACCAAGAAATTGCACAGCAACTGTCAGCTTTTTTTGCCCTGCGTAATCCTGCCCTCGAAGCAAGTCAACGAGATTTACTGGCGACGGTTAGTGTGGAAGTCGCTAGCGCTCTGGAAATCCTGTCGCTGACTCGTGATTCTAAGTTTCAACATCTGGTTCTTACCGAAGCCAAAAAGCTATTGTTTATTTACCTACGGCAGTATTTTCCTGATTAATTTTGCTTGTAGTGTCGCGTCTAGTTTAAACTGATGGGTTGAGGGTAGAGGTGAGCAAGTTTAATACGCGCATCGTCTGTGGTGAATCGCCATTGAACTTGAACCGCATCCTGATTACGCTGCTGTTGCCAAGCAGCCAGTTCTCGCTCCAAGGTTCGAGCATCGCCAAGGCGTCGCTTGAGACATTGCTCATGCAAGACACTCAATTCAATTTCAGCCACGTTTAACCAACTGCCATTACGAGGCGTGTAGTAAAGTTCAAAGCGGCGAGCCAAACGATGAGCTTCTGGAGCCGGAAAGGCTTCATAAAGGGAAGCAATATGATGGGTGTTCAGGTTATCCGACAACAGTTTGACCTTACGAGCATGAGGATAGTCTTCTTCTAGCAAGCGGCGAACTTCCTCAGCCCAATCAACACGAGTACGATGGTCTCGATTAGCCACTCGTCGCCATCCGCGCACAGGGTCAAAGAACATGAACAGTGCCTGGACTCCTTGGCGCTCATAGTGATAATCTTCTTTAGCATCTTGACCTGGCTGCATCGGTATCGGTTCATAGACATCGCTGTGCAAGGTAACCGCCGCTTCATCCATGCACACCACTGGCTCCGAAGCACTCTGCTCACTTGTGTACAAGTCTAAGACCACTTCCATCTGAGCCACGAACCGAGCTAAATCTTTTTCTGGAATACAGAAGCGCTTTTTCTTCCAGGGGCGTAATTGGTTTTTTTTAAAGTCTGACGCACCGTTTCTCGACTAACTTCGGCGACAATTCCACGCACTTTTAGTTCATTGACCAGAAGGCTGAGTGTCCATCGACTACGACCTTCGGGTGGAGGCGAACAGCAAACGGCTACGAGATAGGCTTCCTTTTCACCATCAAGTTTTGCGGGAACCGGCGGTGTGGTACGCACTCGTCGATTCAGGGCTGGTGCTTCGCCTTGGGTCACGAAGCGTTTACGGATACGAGCAACGCTATAGGGATGCAATCCCAGGGCAGCTCCGATTCGTTCATCCGTCCAGCCCCCCTCAGCCTGGTCTTGGTCTGCCAATAGTAATATCCGAGCGTGCAGCATCTTTTTAACAGGAGCTTGACCATTGCGAGTAATGTCTCTTAAGTATTGACGTTGTTCCTCGCTGAGATAGACCTTGTACTTGTTAGGATTACTCAATTGTCTGTAGTTTAGGGGAGATTTTTACCCAATATTTTAAACTAGACGTGACACTACTTTTACTGCCTCTCATGCTATTCACGCAAGAGGTCTATTGTTCATATGGGATATCAAGCTGTTTGGCGATAAAGCTCACAATACTGAAGGGGACTTCATGTAGCTGACTGGGAAACCTACCTTCGCTCTGGAAAAATTTGAGCAGAACAGCAAACCCCAACTGGTTAGCTGCTGTTGTATTGCCCTTACTGGGTAGTATCTCTTGTTCCGAGGGCAGTAACGTAAAATGCTCAATTAGTTCAAAAGCTTCCCACTGTCGCTTCATGTAATCTCTCCTCACCCAAAAACGCTTTGCTGCTTTCTTCAGCAAAGAAATCCCAAAGCCAAAGAATCTGGGACGCAACGGACGAGTATACACCTGATGCGGTGAATTGGCTCAACTGGCTGTTGGGTCAAGGATTGGGAAGTAACTTTGTACTATATTGCCCCTGGTTGCAGCTTCGCTACTTTTCCCCCTAATCCCAGTTGGTTCGCTCTGCAAATACAGTGTACGGATGGTCAGGTTTATACGAAAGGCGATGTTACCCTGTCGTTTCCGCTGATGAGTGTGGTCAAGCCATTTGTGTTGCTATTTTTACTAGAGAAGTTGGGGACACAAGTAGTATTTTCCTACGTTGGCAGGGAGCCTTCTAGAGAGCCGTTCAATTCACTAAAACAACTAGAAGCTGATGAGGGTTGGTCACGCAACTCGATGCTCAATAGCGGTGCGATTGTCCTGGCTTCCTTGTTGCCCGGTCAAGATGCTCGCTCTCGCTGCTCTAACCTGTGCCAGTGGCTCAATCAATGCTCTCACTGCCATCTTTTTTTAGATGAGGCAATGCTGAGTTCGGTGCGTTCTGTACCTAATCAACGCAATAGAGCGATTGCGACGTTGCTGGCCCAGTCGGGTTATCTCGACGGCGTGGAAACGGCTCTAGACACCTACAATCACGTCTGCTGCCTATGTGGAACTGTAGCCGATTTAGCGCTTCTGGGAATGCTGTTGGTGGATGATCGAGGAGGAATATTACCAGAACACCGTCATACAGTATTGACCTTAATGACTACCTGCGGCTTGTATCAAGCCTCCAGCCGCTTCGCCTTTGAGGTAGGATTGCCGACTAAGTCAGGGGTTAGCGGTGCTATTGTTTCTGTAGTGCCATCTCAAGGAGCGATCGCCTGCTACAGTCCCCCTCTAGATCAGGCAGGTAACTCGGTGGTCGGGTTGTTCTTGTTGCAACAACTTACGTCAGCTCATTAGCCTAGTGGGTGAAGAGTGCTACTTCTACTTGGTAGTGGATGAGGATGGGAGCATGCATAGCGTCCGATGTTCAGTCGCCACGTTAGTAGAATCAATCATCTGGTGTCTCATATTTTGTCCAAAGTGCCTTTCTAACCAACTCATAATTTCTTCCCTCCTTGGCAAATCCGTTTCTTACGTTAAGTAATTTCTCCAGGGTGTTGCATCCCTCATTGGGAATTGGTCATTGGGGAGAAAAACCTAGATTTGTTGTCTGCTAATTGAATATTTACCGAGAAAAAAAAACAGTCATCTTGAGTACGTAAAAATTCTTTAAATAGCCTATTCCTTTTGGTGCTAGTGGGTTGAAACGCAAACATTTACCTTTAGGGTATTAGTACAGATTGGTGGGTTTGCTCATCGCTGTACTGATGAGCCTATCTACTGTATGTGTGGCGGTGAATGCCATACCGTTGCACCATGCACTTGCTAACGCTTTGAGGGTACTGACAAGTAATGTTGCTGGAAGGAGGGCAATTGTAGTTCCACCAGAGCCTCCAGTACCACAACCCCCAATACCCAATCCAATACCAAATCCTCCTGTGCCATCACCTCCAATACCCGATCCTCCGCAGCCGCCTTTCCCTCCTGTACCATCCGCTACCCTCTAGCGTTAGGTGTTAAACCGTATTGAGACTGTAGGAAGGCAGATCAATTAGCTTCGCTTTTTCTCAACTCTTGTGTTGATGGGTACAAAACGGGGATGTTCCTCATGACTGATGAGTTGACTCGCCTCCAACGGCAGAATGGTAGTTGAAAACACAAAATTTATTCTGCAATTGTGCATCTTCCTTCGTACCTTGCAGAAGGAGGAAAAAATGGTTTTAGGTCAAAATATGCGGGTTGTCGGTGCATTTAAGAACTGCCAAGATACTCAAGAAGCACTGTCACAGCTCTTGGTTTCTGGCTTTCCTAAGGAGAAGGTTTCCGTTGGTCAGGTTAAAGAGGTAGCTGCTAAAGCCGATGGCACTAAGGCAGTAGACGCTAGCCAGGTAACAATTGCCCCCTAAGCGTTGAAATTCTTGATTAACGTAGTTTCCAAACCTCTTGACGTTTCGTGATTTTGAAATGTTTAGTGGCTTGTGGTTTCGGACTTTATAAATAGAATTTCAAGCAGGAGTTTTTCCATGCTGAAGAAGATAAAAGTCTCTCTAAGCTTGTTCCAAATCGTCCTGGTACTTCTAGTGATTGGACTAGTCTGGCTGACAAGCTTGCCCGCCGCTTCGGCTCAGGCTTTGCCAGACATCGACTTTGGGGATAAAGGGTTAGAGATTAGTGTAGACAGTAACAAGTCTGTTGACCCTCAGATTAAGCGTGCTAGCGATAAACTCAGCGACAACCTCCGTCAGAGTACTGACCGTATAACGGATAAGGTTGAGGGTATGGTGGAGAAGGCAGCAGACAAAGCCGAGCGTCAGTTCAGAAGGAATCTGCGTGGTGCTGAGCGTCCTGCCGAAGATTTGGACGAGGTGATCGAGCGCACGATTTTTAAAGATGTTGGCAATGCACTTGAGGCTAAATAATTGAGTTAGGGACTCTGTAGTTTCTTGTTTAGGGGTTAGCCAAGCAAGCAAGCAAGCAAATGCCTGTCACCCTAGCTAGCTTAGAAAAAATAGTTAAATTCAAGGGTTTATGGCTATTAATCGTCGCAGTTTCCTACTTTTACTAGGTGCCACTCTAGGGACAGCTAGTTTGGGAACTTTTCCGGCTGCTGCCCAACCGCTTTTTGGGGATAAGCAGAATGAGGGTGGTGAGACTTTCCAACTGCCGCCTCTCCCTTATGCCTACGATGCCCTCGAACCCTACATTGATGCTGAAACAATGCGGTTTCACCACGACAAGCACCATGCCGCTTACACAAAAAATCTGAATGCAGCGGTGAATAAATACTCAGAGCTGAAAAGCCTGAGTGCTGAAGAACTGCTACGCAACCTCAATACCTTACCCGCTGATATTCGCACAACGGTTCGCAACAACGGTGGCGGTTATGTCAATCACAAGATGTTTTGGGAAATTATGAGTCCTGATGGTGGTGGCGAACCGACAGGTATCCTTGCAACGGTGATTAATGACACCTTTGGCAGTTTTGACAACTTTAAAGAGAAATTTAACGAGGCTGGTAGCAAACGTTTTGGCAGTGGCTGGGCGTGGCTAGTGCGCGACAACGAAGGCAAGCTCCAGGTAATAGATACCCCAAACCAGGACAGCCCTTTTATGCAGGGAATGTCTCCAATCTTGGGGAATGATGTTTGGGAACACGCTTACTATCTCAAATACCGAAACAATCGCGGCGAATACTTGAAGCAGTGGTGGAATGTCGTCAACTGGAGTGAAGTGAGCAAGCGCTTTGAGCAAGCTATGGCTTAAGGAGTTGTAAACAAACAAGTCCGACTCTCGTTTGATTTTCTCTTCTTCAATATCTTGTTTGATGACATCAAATAAAAGGTTTTTTCTCTGAGTTTTTTGCGACTAAGGAATAGCTGATTTTGCCCCTACCTTCCCATAAGTGAAGTTGACATTCACAAGACCCAGACTGATGTAACCTTATGGGATGATGTTTGCCGATCAAAGAGCGCGATTAAATCGGCGTAAGAGTTCAACAAATCTCCGGAGCTTCATGAAAATCAAACATCTAACCTTCGTTGGTATAATCCTTTCACTCTCACTAACTAGCGGCGTGGCTTTTGCACAATCAAGCAATACATCGCCTGAACGCGAACTTTCACCAGAAGAGCTACTAAGTTTCTGTGAGAGATTTCCCATGAATTCACGTTGCATAAATGTCACTCCTGCACCGAGGACAGGTACTCCTATACCCAGCACAACGCCACCCGACATAATTTCTCCCTCACCTGACACACCAGCATCAAACACGGACATTCCAACCCTTACGCCATCCGATTCAATTTCGCCTAGTCCACAAAAACCAAGCACTAGCTCACCTAGCCCTGACATGGAGGGATCTGGCTCTCCAACAACTCCTGATAACCTTCAAAAATGATTCGGCACTGCATACGTGGCGGCGATATTGAACCTTACACTCCCCTCTTTCGTAAGGACTTATAGAAAGCTCGAATATCGACTTGGGAAACTTCCGGGTTTGACATCAGGCTGAAATACTTCTGAAAGCTCTTTGTCGAATTAGAACCACAACTTAAGAAACCGATCGCACGCGCTCGCTGAAACAGTAAAAGATAGTAAGCAAGTTTTAATGATGACTACTCTCCAAGCAACCATTACTCAAATTCAACTTCCACCAGAGCAAACCCCAGAGCAAACACCTATCCCCGAACCCAATCCCCAACCCGATTCTGAACCGGCTGTTGAACCAGATTCCCAACCCAGTTCGGAACCCACACCTGAACCAACTCCAGTGCTGCCTCCCGAACTCGATCCGGAAGCTCCATCTAGAGGCTAATGTCAAATGGCTAGGTTATTCTACATTAATTTTGGAGTTTCCTTAAGTATAGGAACTGTTCCCTGCCGAAGATATTTTTAGGAGTATCAACTTCTAATTTTGAAAAAATTACACCTTGTGATAACGTTTTTAACTGTAAGGTGAAGCTGTCGGGTTGTCGGGTAGATCTGTCGAGTAGGGTCGTAGGGTGCTGTAAGGCTTGATAGGGCGTACCCTACAGCACTTACCACTCTAGTTTGCTCGGAACCCTACAGATGAGTCAGACTTAGGTTTATCCGGCGTTGCTGAGTCAAGTATGAATTAGGCAAAGTTCGGCAGTGAGCGGAATTTTAAGTAGTGCAGTAGCAACCGAATTGAGTGTTTTAGCATTTCGA